>JBIKPT010000255.1:0-3039 GCA_044357355.1 Chitinophagales bacterium | reverse complement strand
TAGATATTTGACAGATAACAGATTAACTTAGAGTACAATAGTCATTCATCAAAGATGAATAAAACTATGTATAAATATGGCTGTACGATTTTTTACTACTTACCACAAATTCTTTTTATTCTATGTTTCTATGTGGTTATAAAATAAATAAATGCAATTAACACTCGATGATATAGACCTTAAAATTCTATCCATCTTAATGAAAGATGCGAAAACGCCGTATACAGATATTGCCAAACAATTATTTGTATCGAGCGGTACGGTGCATGTGCGCATGAAGAAGATGGAAGAAATGGGTATCATCAAGAGTTTTAATTTGCAGTTGAATTACCAAAAATTAGGGTATGACATCACTGCATTTTTAGGTATTTATTTGAGTAAAAGTTCACAATATGATGCAGTGGCAAAGCAGCTGGAAGAAATACCGGAAATCGTGGATTTGCATTATACTACCGGAAATTATTCTATGTTTTTAAAACTGGTATGTAAAGACACTGACCATTTGCGAAGAATCCTGATGGATAAGATTCAGAAAATTGAAGATATAATGCGCACAGAGACCTTTATTTCGTTGCAGGAAAGCATCAACAGACCTGTTAAAATTGAAGAATAATATTCATGATTTCAATTTTACTTCCGATTTTTTCGCAACACATTTTTTTATATCTTTGCATGAATGCAGATTTTCAACAACATACTCGAAACGATTGGCAACACGCCGATAGTGAAATTAAATAAAATTACTGCTCATATTCCGGCAACTATTTGCGTTAAGATAGAATCTTTCAATCCAGGTCACTCTACCAAAGACAGAATGGCGTTAAAGATGATTGAGGATGCTGAAAAAGACGGCAGGTTGCAACCTGGTGGAACCATTATAGAATGTACTTCAGGAAATACCGGTATGGGATTGGCGATGGCTGCCTGCGTAAAAGGTTATAAATGTATTTTTACAACAACAGATAAACAATCCAAAGAAAAATTTGATATGCTGCGGGCTATGGGTGCAGAAGTGATTGTGTGTCCAACTAATGTGGATGCAGATGATCCGCGCTCCTACTATTCGGTTGCAAAAAGCTTAGCTAAAGAAGTTCCAAATTCTGTTTGGATGAATCAGTACGATAATTTATCTAACAGACAGGCCCATTATGAAAGTACCGGTCCGGAAATCTGGCAACAAACCGATGGAAAAATCACCCATTTTGTTGTTGGAATCGGTACAGGTGGAACAGTTACGGGAACTTCCAAATATTTGAAAGAACAATCCCGAAATTTAGGGACGGCTGTCAAAACGTATGGAATTGATACGTATGGTTCCATTTTAAAGCAATACCACGAAACCGGCACATTTGATCCGAATGAAATTCATTCTTACATCACCGAAGGCATTGGCGAAGATATCATACCACTGAATTATGATTTCAGTTTGATTGATTACATCGAAAAAGTAACAGACAAAGAAGCAGCTATCATGCAACGCAGATTAGCAAAAGAAGAAGGAATTTTTGCCGGTAACTCTGCAGGTTCTGCTATTCAAGGTGTATTGCAGATTCACGAAAAATTTCCATTTACAAAAGATGATCTGGTTATAGTAATTCTGCACGATCACGGATCTCGCTATGTTGGCAAATTCTTTAATGATGAGTGGATGAAAGAGAAAGGATTTTTGGATTAATAATTTTACTACAAAAAACAATAAAGCTACTCAAATTAGTAGCTTTATTATTATAATTATTTTGATCTCAGCTTAATCTTTTAGATTAAACGCTTTAACAACAGCGTTATAATCTAAGAAATCAACATTAGGATAAAGGCTTTTTGCTTTTTCCATTTCTGATAATGATTCCCATGATTTAGAACGTTCAGTACTGTTTCCATGAGTATCTTTTTTCAATCCACTGGCAAATATTCTTATGATTCGAATATTGCTATATAAATCACCTGCACCTGATACTTTTGAAATTGTAAAATTTACAGATGGGCTTCCATAAATCCAAAATGCTCTGTAGTCACTTGTGCCATTTACTCCAAATCCAGGTATAGGATAAACATTGCCGGAAGCTCTCACCAAATAGATTAACCAGGCACTATTACTAGCTGTATCTGCCGTTGTAGTAACACTCAAAGATTTAGATGATGTAACACTAAAATCATGGCTTGCAAAAGTATAAACTTTTACGTTAGCGTTTCCATTAGTACCATTTGCACCATCTGCACCTGCCGGTCCTTGTGGTCCTGTTGCGCCGTCTTTAGCACAAGATAGTGTTAACACTGTAAAAAGTGAGATTAATAATTTAGATACATTTCTCATAAAGTTTACGTTTAAATTGTTAATTAATTATTTATAAAAAAACTAAATCTGAACAAACTTATATTGCAATTTTATTCACTAACCAAGAGAAATACAATGATAAAAATCATCTTCAGATAAAATATTTATCATTGCAAAAGAACAGTTAACGAGAAGTAGTTTAATATAAAAAAAAGCAATTTGGATACAATCTCCGTCTGGATTTATAAAATACTGATTCCTTTTTATTATTTTTAATGGCAGTCAATGGCAGAAATAAAAATCATATCACTCGTCCCATCTATTACTTTATTATTGTTTGATTTGGGACTGGATACACAAATCGTAGGCAGAACTAAATTCTGTATTCATCCAAAAGAAAAAATAAATTCTATTCCAACTATTGGAGGAACCAAAAATTCAGACATTCAAAAAATCAAACAACTTCAACCCGATGTTATTTTTGCCGCCAAAGAAGAAAATGAAAAAGAACAGATTGATGAACTAAAGAAAGATTTTAATGTAATTATTTTCGATATTAAAAACCTTGACGATAATTACAAAATGGTAGCAAAAATTGGCAAACTCACCTCTACTGAAATTAAAGCACAGGAAATAATTACCCAAACAAAGCTACATTTTGATGAATTGAAAAAATCAATTATCAAATTGCCAAATTCTCAAATCAACACCTTATATCTCATCTGGCGTAAACCATATATGACCATTGGAAAAGACACCTTCATTCA
>JBIKPT010000095.1:0-10544 GCA_044357355.1 Chitinophagales bacterium | reverse complement strand
CTTATGAAGGATTAAAAGAGGAAGGTGCTAATAGTGTATTGACTTTATTAAATGAAAATGAAGGAGCAGAACTAATTGGCAAACAACTAAACAAAGTAAACATAGAATGGATTTGGTTTCCATTCTATGCATCAAATCCTTTAGATGGAGATGATAAGATTCTGGTAGTTAATTTATATAACAAACTAAGCGCAATGTTAGAAGCTGGCGCTAAGATTTATATACATTGTTCTGCAGGCATTCACAGAACAGGAATGATAACTTACGGATTTTTACGTTTTCTGGGCAATGACAAAGAACAATCAATTGCTTTGCTAAAAAAGCTAAGAGAAGTGACTGCTGCACAAGTTGGTGAAGACAGATTAATCTGGGGTGATCAGTTTGCAAATAAATAAACTATTAAACATCCAGCTCCAGCAACCTGATCGCATTCATGCAGGCGTCTTGTTCTGCTTCTTTTTTATTTTTTCCGGTGCCTGTTGAACGTTCTTCGCCGTCAATTTTCAGTGTTACGGCAAACAATCCTGTTTCGTTGGGTGCTGTATGATGTACAAATGCAATTTGCTTTTTCTTTGCCTGAATCCATTCAATCAAATAACTTTTAGAATCCGATATTTTCTTATGAAAATTTTCTGCGTCAAAATCTTTCATAAGCAATTGTCCAATAAGATTTTCCATATCATGCATTCCATAATCCAAAAAAAATGCGCCGATTAAAGCTTCAAAAGCATTACCAATAATATCCGGTGCTTCATCCAATTGTTTATCCGAAAGTTTATGCCGCAGATATTTTGGAATTCCTATTTCAATTCCAACTTTATTCAAATTCTTTCTGTTTACGATAGATGCTCTGGCTTTGGTTAATGTGCCTTCATCTTTTCCTACCATCCGGTAATACAAGGCTTCTGCTACGCAAAAATTAATTACGGCATCACCCAAAAATTCAAGTCGCTCATTTTTTTCTTCCATTTTTTTGGTGAATGAAGAATGCGTCAATGCCCGAATATAATGGTCTTCCGTCTGCACTGGATAGATATTGACATGTTCATAGATATCTGTAAATAAAAACTGCTTTTCTTTTTGTTTGGCACGAAAAAATAATTTTCTGAAAAAAGAAATCATACGTAGAAGTTAGTTTTTAATCAATAAAACGTTTAAAAATTACAGATGCATTATGACCGCCAAATCCAAAATTATTTGACAAGACGGTATTTACCATTCTGTGCTGTGCTTTGTTAAGTGTAAAATTAAGTTGTTCGTCAAAAGCCGGATCGAAAGTGCTGTGATTAATTGTTGGCGGTACAATATTATCTCGTATTGCCAGCACGGAAGCCACAGCTTCAATAATTCCTGCAGCGCCCATCAAATGTCCGGTCATAGACTTTGTTGCACTGATATTCAAGCGATAGGCATGCTCGCCAAAAAGTTGTTGTATGGCTTTAATTTCTGCCACATCACCTAAAGGTGTTGAAGTTCCATGTACATTGATATAATCAATTGCTTCCGGTGCCAGAGATGCATCTTCCAAAGCCTCTGTCATTACTTCCACCACGCTCTCTCCTTCCGGATGCGGTGCTGTAATATGATAGGCATCTGCTGTCATTCCTCCACCGGCTAATTCAGCATAAATATGTGCATTTCTTTTTTGTGCATGATCCAGACTTTCCAGTATCATACAACTGCTGCCTTCGCCCATTACAAATCCATCACGGTGCAAATCAAACGGCCGTGATGCAGATTTCGGATCGTCGTTTCTTTCCGAAAGCGCTTTCATAGCACCAAATGCACCAATTCCGACTTCTGTTATAGATGCTTCAGAGCCACCTACAATCAGCACATCCGCTTTTCCAAGACGTATATAATTCATTGCATCTATCAATGCAATGGTAGAGCTGGCACAGGCTGCTACAACAGAAAAGTTCATTCCTTTAAAACCATACTTAATGGAAATTCCGCCGCCAACTATATCGAGTAAAGTGCGCGGCACAAAAAACGGACTGAAATACCTTGGATTTCTGCCATTTTGAAAATACTGAAATAATTCTTCCTGAAACGTTTGAACACCACCAAATCCGGATGTAAACAATACACCAACTCTTTTTTTATTTAATGCTGAATAACTTAAAAGTTCGGCATCATGAATTGCCTCGTCTGCAGCAATAAAAGCATATTGACCAAAAGCATCTAACTTTTTAAGTTCTTTTTTATTAAAGAAATTTTCCGGTTGATAATTTTTTACTTCGCAGGCGAATTTTGTACGAAACTGTGTGGTATCAAACTGAGTTATTTTATCAGCACCATTGACACCATCAGTAAGGTTTTTCCAGAATGTTGCAACATTATTTCCAACAGGTGTAATGGCACCAATTCCTGTTACCACTACACGATTAAACTTCATAGAATTGTTTTATTGTATAAAAATACAACTATTTTCTTCACTTTCAGCCTAAAGGCGGTAAGAGAATCAGAGAAACAACAGCTTACTGAAAACAGGATGTAGGTTATACGTTTGCTTCTAAATAAGCAATAGCTTCACCAACTGTTTTTATTTTATCGGCTTGTTCATCCGGAATTATAATGTTGAATTCTTTTTCAAATTCCATTATAAGTTCAACGGTTTCTAATGAATCCGCTTTCAAATCATTCTCAAAACTAGCTTCAGGAGTAACTTCTGTATCCTCTACACTTAGTTTCTCGATGATTATCTTTTTAACGCGCTCTGCAATGGTTGACATAGTCAATGTATTTAAAAATTGATGTACAAAATTAGGGTAATTTTTCATATTCTGTGCAAAAGAAGGTTAAATTTAATTTTTACCTAAACAACTGATAATCAATAGCTTTAAAAAGAAATAGCTTAATTGTTGAAAAACCATCTGATTTTTCATCTATTCCTTCCTTAAATTGCGTGGAAATACGATGGCAAAAAGACAATTTATAGATGCTGCATTTGATTTCACCATTTGGGGAATCAATTCAAACATGGAAGACTACCGTATATGTCTATACCTAAATCAATATCTGAACTGGAACTTTAAACGTGTACACGATATTGAATTTTACAGTCCGCAAATAAAAGCTGCTAAACATTTTAATGCGTTTAAATATAAAAATGAAGTTGATTTTTACACATTGGAATTAATACAAAATAAAAATTCAGGTAACATTCTAATTCCTGAATTAAAAAATATTGATTTTATTTTTTTACTAAATGGCGAGACCGATTATTTTGAAAAAGATGAATTCATTAGCACTTTATCAAACATAAATGGTGTCCAATCCGTTATTCCAATAGAAGTCAATTCTCTGAAATCCAAACACAACTTATTAATAAGACATTTTAATGAACAACCCAAAAAGAAAAACTAAAATTGTTGCCACGATAGGACCGGCAAGTAACAGCTTTGAAAAACTGGAAGAACTTTACCAAAGCGGTGTAAATGTTTTTCGGTTGAATTTTTCTCATGGCAAACATGACGACCATGAGCAAGTGATCAAACATATTGTGCGATTGAATGAAGTACACAATGCTCACGTTAGTATACTGGCAGATTTGCAAGGTCCTAAACTACGAACAGGTTTAATGCAAAACAATGCTATTGAACTGAAAGAAGGTGAAAGTATAAAAGTAACCTGCGAAGATGTTATTGGGACTAAAGAACTTATTTCTGTGACTTATGAATTTCTTTCTAAAGATTTAAAAGTTGGTGAAACTATTTTGATTGATGATGGAAAGCTGGAATTACAAGTATCGGAAATTCTGAATGAAAAATCGATTAGATGTACAGTGATTTCCGGTGGAATATTATCGTCTAAAAAAGGATTTAATTTACCGGACACCAAAATATCCTTACCCAGTTTAACCGAAAAAGACAGAGCAGATTTAGCATTTATATTAACTCAACCTGTTAACTGGCTGGCGTTGTCGTTTGTGCGCACGGCCAGAGAAATTAATGAGTTGCGCGATATTATTCACCAGCATGACTCTTCATTAAAAATCATAGCAAAGATTGAGAAACCGGAAGCTGTTGCCAATATCGATAGTATCATCAAAGCAACAGATGCAGTGATGGTGGCGCGCGGTGACTTAGGTGTGGAAGTTGCGATGGAAGAAATGCCATTAATACAAAAGAATATCATTTTAAAATGTATTGCCAATGCCAAACCGGTGATTATTGCCACACAGGTGATGGAATCCATGATAGATATGTCGAGACCGACGCGTGCAGAGATTACGGATGTTGCCAATGGCGTGCTGGATGGTGCAGATGCGATTATGTTGAGCGGTGAGACTTCTGTAGGAAAAAATCCGGCACGTGTGGTGCAGACAATTGATAAAATTATCAGAAGAACAGAACAGGAGGATGAAATTTATCACAAACATCAGTTGCCGAATAAATCGTCTAAAACATTTTTATCGGATGCCATTTGTTTTAATGCCTGTAAAATTGCCGCTGATGTAGATGCAAAAGCTATCAACGGAATGACTTATTCCGGTTATACTGCATTTATGCTGGCCAGCAACCGACCAAAAGCTGCTATTCATATTTTTACCAGTAATAAAAATCTATTGAATCAGTTAGGTCTGATTTGGGGTGTTGATGTATTTTTCTATAATAAATTTGTCAGTACAGATGAATCTATAGACGATATTATAGAAATTTTAAAACGAGAACGCGAAGTGCATTCCGGCGATATTATAGTAAGCACTGCCAGTATGCCTATAACCGGACGCGGCCGAACCAATATGGTGAAGATTAGTAAGATAAAGTAATTAAGAGGTTTGAATTATGAGTTATGAATAAGTGAAAAGTTGGATTTTTTGTAATTTAAGGTTTATCAATTTCATTAAAGCACACACCAATATAGATAAATTTAAATATCTTCTTTAGGTTTCAACTTACACTGCGTCATCCTGAACTTGTTTCAGGATCTATTCTCTATTTGAAATCTATATCAGAATACCAATCATTTGCCAAGTCTTTCATTTCAGAATTTTCCTGTTTTATTAAATTAATTTTCCAATTACGATGCCATCTCTTTAATTGCTTTTCCCTTATAATTGCACTCTCAATATCATAAAATATTTCATAATAGAGCAAATATTTAGTATTATACTTTGAACTAAAAACAGAACCTTCTCCTCGTTTATGCGCTAAAACCCTATTCATTATGTTGCTTGTTACACCGATATAATAAACCGTTTTGTTGTAATTTGACATTATATATACATGTGATTGTCTCATACTATTGAGAGACATTAATTGGTCAAATTCCATAAATAATTAAGAAAAAAAATTAGATCCTGAAACAAGTTCAGGATGACGGCGCGGTGTGTTTAGCCTGACGAAATACTGTTCGACCTTAAAGTATATGGATTTTCTGACTTATGAAAAATTAAGTAATCAACAATCCTGATTTTATTCCCAGCCAGACAAAAATTACCATAGAAAATACCAGATAAGTTAATAAAAATATTTTATAACAACCTTTATTTTCTAGTTTTTTGTAATAATAATCAATATTATCGCTGGTATAATAAACTCCTTTTGAATCTATAATAACCATATCCAAAATTAAGAAAAAGACAGAAGCTATGACTGTATATCCTAGTACATATTTCGGAACTAACCAATGAAATAGAAATACATAATATACTAATTTTGAGTAAAGAAAAACGCCTCCTGCTCCTTTAGATGTTGCTCCACCAATAAAAGAAAAAATTTTATTAAAATAATAAAACAATACAAGATATAAATTTCTATACCATTTCATTTTCAAAATCACATCTTCTGTCTCTTCACTTCATACAATGCCATTGCAGTGGCTACAGATACATTATAGGATTCTAAATCGGTATTCATAGGTAATTTTACCAACTCGTCTAATAAGCGTATTACCGGATTGGAAATACCTTCATCTTCAGAGCCGGCAACAATTGCCAATGGCATTTTTGTATTGGATTCGTGTATAAACTTTTCTGCCGTTCCGTCCAGGCCAATCAGTTTGATGCCGTTGTTTTTTATGTCTTTTATGGTGGCAATTATGTTATCTACGCGGCAAACAGGAATTCTCAATAATGCACCTGCAGATATTTTCACGGCTACATCATTGACAGCCGCGCTTTCTTTTTTAGGGAAAATAATGGCATGAACACCTAAACCAAGTGCTGTTCTTGCCAGTGCACCCAGATTCCTGACATCGGTTACATTTTCTAAAATCAGCAATAAAGGGTCCTCTGCTTTTGCAAACACAAAATCTATAATTTTCTGTACATCCTGATATTCTATTAATGAAGTAAATGCCAGTACACCCTGATGATTAGCTCTGGACAAGGAATTTATTTTCACTTCCGGCACAAACTGATAATATACTTCTTTGTCGCGGCACAATTGAATAATTTGCTTGACGGCATCACCGGTAGCATTTTTAGACAATAGCACTTTTTCCACTTCTTTATCTGATTGAAGTAATTCCAAAACCGGATTTCTGCCTGCGATAAGTTGTTGTTTCACGAATAGATTTATGGATGCAAGATACAAGATTAATAGAAAAAGCTGTTTACTAAAATAAAAAAGCTGCTCCAAAAGGAGCAACCCAATATAGTTCTAGACCAATTGAGGTTTGCCAAACTATTTTTTCAATAAATCTCTGATTTCTGCTAATAATTCTTCCTGAGTCGGACCTGCAGGTGCTGGTGCTTCAACAGGTTTTTTCATTTTACTATATGCTTTGATAATCATAAACATAACAAAACCAATAACAACCAAACTAACAATGGAGTTAATCCATGCACCATATCTTAATGCATTTTCTGGTTTTGTAACTGCACCGGCAGCATCTTTAACTTCAGGAGATAAGACAAACTTTAAGGCAGCAAAGTCAATACCACCAGTTAACATACCAACTAACGGCATAGCAATATCAGTTACAAATCCGTTTACAACTGCTCCAACGGCACCTGCCATAATTACTGCTACTGCAAATTCAATTACGTTGCCGGTCATTATGAAATTTTTGAATTCTTTTAACATAGTCATTTTTTTTAAATTGTTAAATAAGAAACAAAGTTACTTGTATAATTATTAAACAATACACTATTTTATTCACAAAATCATTTTACGTTCTT
This sequence comes from Chitinophagales bacterium, assembly GCA_044357355.1. GTDB lineage: Bacteria > Bacteroidota > Bacteroidia > Chitinophagales > JADIYW01 > JADJSS01. Next base: position 3,415 of record JBIKPT010000095.1, on the reverse strand, counting down.
ACTACCTAAACACCTGCATAGGAACTTGTTGTGCAGGATCTAAGGTTGCTGTTTGTACTAATCCGGGAAATGCATCAAATAGCTGTTTCTTAAATTCAGCATCTTTATAAACTGTTGCAAGCATATCCATGCGCTTCACCAGTTCTTCAGCAGATTTTTTCTCATTTGAATAAAGCGCCGCAAAATCATTTGTCAAATTGTAGAATCTCAAACAGTCTTTCAAATCCTTAATCAATAAATCTTTGATTGGTTTTGATTTTTGACCTGCATCTGCTCTGTGATACAAATCAATCCATTGAACACTTAAGATATTGAAGTATTTGTTGTTGGGTGTGTAATAGGGTGCATTCACATACTGAAACTCTTTTCTTGCCTGTTCTAAAATTGTGACTGCATCTGCTTTTCTGTTATTTCTGATTAAATCATCAGCAACGCTGAAGTGTACACTTTTCAATGTGTTCATAATACGTCCTGAATTTTCGTCCACAAACATTTCGCGCTCACCTAATCCACCGTACTTGAATTTCTTTGTTACAATGTCATAGCTTTTCTGAGTATTCATCGTGTAATAGCCTCTTTGATTTTCTTCAAAGCGACAAGGCACCAAGCGCAACACATGGCCTTCCTGTACTAAAAATTTATCCAATCCATTATAGTATTCTCCATCCACAGTATTGGAGAAACAAATAGGTCTGCTCCAGTCTGCTGCTGCTACCATTGCCAGCAATGCCAAATCGTATTTAATAATTCTTGATTTTCCTAAATCCCAAACGATTTCGTCAACCATTTTATCTTTAAACTGATCAGGCACCACTTTGTATTTTTCGATGGCTGCTTTGTCTACCTTCAGTTTAAGTTTAGTGGTTGGTAAATAATTCACGGCATCGCCTCTGCTGGTTTGTGCTTTAAACTGTGCATCATCACTCAACACAAATGTCATGATATTCTGGATATCATAATACTGATTAGGATCGGCAAAACCGGATTGATCGTTGAACTGGATCATATCTCTGTTGTTGCCACGATATTTTTCTGCGGTGAAATCTTTAAAAAACGGAACCGGACCGGATTTATTAGCTGCGTGATGCAGAAAATTGATATACCAATCCACGCCTAATAAACTTAAATTTACGATACGCACATCCGTTCTGATGCCTTCCACTTCCTGCGCATACCAAAGCGGATAAGTATCGTTATCACCTTGTGTAAATAAAATGGCATTTTGCGGACAGCTTTCCAGATAATTGGTAGCAAAATCGCGCGCCATAAATCGACCGTTTCTGTTATGATCGTCCCAGCCTGCTTTTCCCATCATATAAGGCACAAACAGACAAATTACTGTTGTTGCAATGGCCACAGGTAAGCCAGGCAGTTTTTTACTTCTCAGGAAATCGTATATGGCCACTACTGATATACCTATCCAGATACAGAAGGCAAAGAAAGAACCTACGGAACCGTAATCTCTTTCACGAGGTTCTCTTGGCGGCTGATTCATATAAATAATAAGTGCAATACCTGTAACAAAAAACAGCAATCCAAAAATCAATGTGTATTGTTTGTTTTTGTTATACATGTACACCAATCCAATAATTCCGAGAATTAGTGGCAATAAATAAAATTTGTTACGTGCTTTTTCTCTTGAAATCTGATAAGGCAAGTCTTCCTGACTGCCAAGATGTACATTATCAACAAAAGAAACACCACTTAACCAGTCGCCGTTCATGCGTTCATTACCGGGTGTTCCCTGCAAGTCATCCTGTCTTCCGGCAAAATTCCAAAGGAAATATCGCCAGTACATATACCGCAACTGATAATGGAAGAAATATTTAAGGTTATCGGCAAAGGTCGGTTTTCCCTGTAAGCCTGTCCAATACTGATACATGGCTTCTGCGCTGGCACCGTCATTGGTTGGTCCCATACGAGGAAACAACATTTCATCTTCTGCATTATATGTGTATTCTATCTTTTCGCCTTTTACTTCATATTTTTTTGTTTTAGCATCCGGATAATAATCTTTTCCGGTAGTTTCGTATCCGGTTGGTTGCGCATCAAACAAAGGTCCATTTACTAATGCACGTGAACCATACTGTTCACGGTTTAAGTAGGACAATAAACTAAAAGCATCTTTCGGTGCGTTCATATTTATCGGTGGATTGGCAGCCGAACGGATAGGCACCATTGTATAAGAAGAAAATCCTATAAAAATCACTAAAAAACAAACTGCAAACAATTGTAAATCTGCATGTTTGATTTTGTGAGCATAGTAAATAAGGAAAATCAATACAGCAAATAACAGCACCCAGGCAAAAGCGAAACCAATATTAAATGGCATTCCTAAGCCGTTAACAAAGAAATATTCGATATTTCCTGCAATTTTTAAAGCACTTTGAACAACACCAATCTGGACAATTCCAAGCAGCACAAATCCTATGAAAAATGCAACTATAAAACCTAATGTAGTTGGTTTGAATTTTCTGAAATAATAGATTAATACAGCTACCGGAATCACTAATAAAGAAAGTAAGTGAACGCCTAATGAAACACCAATCATATAAGCTGCAAACACCAGCCATCTGTTGCCATGTGGCTTGTCTGCTTCTTCGTTCCATTTCATGACAGCCCATAAAACAATGGCAATAAAGAACAAGGAAGTTGCATACACCTCACCTTCTACAGCTGAGAACCAAATAGTATCGGAGAAAGAACAAGCTAAGGCACCTACTGCACCTGCACCTACAATTGCAACAATATTATCCATTGTTAGTTCTTCATCCGCTTTTACCAAAAGTCTCTTTGCTATCATAGCAATGGTAAAGTATAAGAACAAAACACTGCCGGCTGTCATTAATCCGGACATAAAATTGACCATTACAGCCGGATTTCCCGGATTAAATAAAGTAAAAATCCTGCCTAATAGCATAAAAAATGGAGCTCCCGGCGGATGCGCTACCTGAAGTTTGTATACACAGGATACGAATTCTCCGCAATCCCATAAACTACCTGCCGATTCTAATGTGGATGTATACTGCCAAAGTGAAATTGCAAAAACAATAAAGCCTGCTACAGCATTTATCTGTTTGTATTGTTTGTTCATTAATCTGAATTTTGAACAAAAATAAAAAAAATAAGCCGTTTTTAACCTTTTATGAGATGTGAATAAATGTGAATGTTAATAACGAATTGAAATTCAGGCTAAACAGTCTGTTAATGGTAAGAAGTTCCCTCTGAAAGCTTGGCTGCTTTCTTTTTTGCTTTCTTCTCTTTGCGTTCCTGTTTCGCTTTTTTACCTACGCCCCAGGTTCTGGAAATATTAAAGCCAACATGAATATCACCTTTCCAGAATTTACCGGTGGTTTCTCTGAGGAAACCTGTTTCGTACATTGCCTGAGCATTGGTAATCTGAAACTGAAAAACA
>JBIKPT010000254.1:0-3047 GCA_044357355.1 Chitinophagales bacterium | reverse complement strand
CAACCATTATCGATATTGGTGGTATGTCCACGCGACCGAATGCCGAACTGCTATCTGAAGAGGAAGAATTAAAGCGCGTTATCGAACCCATAAAAAGTATTCATCATCATTTTCCGGATGCATTTTTAAGCATAGATACATTCAGAAGTAAAGTGGCAGAAGAAGCTGTGCTTCACGGTGTTTCTATAATAAATGATATTTCGGGCGGCACAGAAGATGAACGCATATTTGAAGTTGCGGCAAAATATACCACTCCATTGATTTTGATGCATAAACAAGGCTCGATTCAAACCATGCACCAAAAACAGCATTACGAAAATCTATTGGTGGATATTTTAGATTTTTTTATTGCACAAACAGCCAAGGCAAAAGAGTTTGGCATAAAAGATGTAATAATAGACGTAGGTTTTGGATTTTCAAAAACGATGGAACAGAATTATTCGTTATTAAAAAATCTGAAAATTTTTGAACAACTGGAAAAGCCAATATTGGTTGGATTGTCGCGTAAAAGTATGTTGTATAAATTGCTAAATACCACAGCGGAAAATGTATTAAATGCTACCACCATTGTCAATACGATTGCATTGCAGAATGGTGCATCCATTTTGCGCGTACACGATGTGAAAGAAGCTATGGAATGTGTGAAGATTTGGAAGATGTTGAATGGTAGATGATTTCAGTTCCGATAGCTATCGGAATAAGATTTATGATTTTGGATTTATAATAAACAGATAACTCAAAATACAACATGCAAAAACGATTATTACTATTTTTATTCTTACTGCAATTTACGCTAACCTATGCTGTTACCAAAGACAGCATTATTGGTAAATGGCGCGGCACCATAATCGGACATGTTGATAATAAGGATTATTTTATAAATGCAACAATTGATACCATCTCCAAATCGGAATACACTATTCAATTGAAAGTTTTCAGCGGTGATTATGTCGGCGAATTTATATTAAATACTACCTTGAAAAATCAAAATAAACTGTTTATTAACAGCTTTAAAAAAAAGAGTGAATTTCCGTATGCTGTTCCGCATATCAGCGATTGCTTTACCGGATATTTTCAATTGAAAAAAGACGCAACAACGCAGTATATGCTGGACTTGTATCGCAATCCTATTATGAGAAAGATAGAAGATTTTACGCTAATAGATACAGCGGGAAATTTTACACCTTCGTTCGAATGTTTTACGACAGTTGAATTATTTCCTACAGAAAAAGATACGCTGTATGCTAAGTTGGAACGTAAAACGGATTCAATAATTACCGCTAAGAAAAATACCAAAGAAGTGGCAAAGCGGAAATTAGTTTCCTCTAAAGAATGGAGTGTAAAACAGGAATCTATCACGCTGCAAATTTGGGACAACAACAAGGAAGATGGCGATATCATTTCGCTGAAGTTTAACGATACCTGGATTTTAACCAATTTTCAGCTGAAGAAAGAAAAGTATACGATACCGATTAAGCTCACGCAAAAAGACAATCAGTTGTTGTTGTTTGCCGAGAACTTAGGCAGCATTCCTCCAAATACGGCTGCAGTTTCCATTGATGATAATGATTTAATCAGAACGTTTATTCTAAATTCTGATATGAGCAAAAGTGAAACGGTAAAAATTTTACTGGCAAAACCCGGTAAGTAGATTATTTCAGCGACTTCAACAATTCCTCAATACTAAAAGTATCTACGCCTTCTTTTTTTGCTAATGCTAAAGAGGTTTCTGCATATTTTCTGGCATCAGCTATCTTATTTAGTTTTTGATACAAGCGTGCTACCGTATCATTGGTGTCGAAATTACTGTTGAGTTCAACAGAGCGCAAGGCAAACTTCAATGCTTTTTCTAAAGTAGGTTTGTCTTTATAATTTTCCCAGATATTTCCGGCAATATAATTTAAACGTTCGTGGTCGTTTTGGCAAAATTTATCAGCAAATTCTACTGCTTTCGGTAAATAAGCTTTCCAGTCGGCTGCACGTTTTAATAAACTTAATTCAAATTCGGCACATAATAAATCGGCTTTTTCAGGTAAGTACTGCAGCATCACTTTTCGGAATGCTTCTTTGTCTTTTCCTTTGTTGGAAACACGTCTGCCTTCATTCCAAACTAATTCTTCTATTTGGTTGTCAATAAAATCTTTACCAAGTAATTCTATAAATTTATCTTTATTTGATTGTATAATAACAAATCCGGTGTCCTGTAAACTATTGGTTGTATAGGCGATTAAATCTGCATTTGCCGGTGTAAGTTCGTATTGCACTCTTGATAGAAACTCCGACAAAGCAGGTTTCAATAAACTGTCTTGAGCATCATTTGCATTCAATACAAAGTTTCGCAAAAAGGCAGTATCTCTTTCACCACTTACATATTTTTTCTGCAGCGTGATAAATTGTTTTTCCGGCTTTAGTGTGTTTGTGCATAACGTAATAAAATCTTCCGCAGGCATAGAACCCAGGCCGCGATGTACCAGCTCACCATTTGGATTGAAAAATAAATATGTCGGATAATTTCGAACATTAAATTTCTTGGCTAATTCCAAACCTTCACCTTTTTCCATATCTATTTTTGCGCTGATGTAATATGGATTGACAGCAGCGCCAACTTCCGGTTTTGGAAATACTTCCTTCGCCATCCATTTGCAAGGTCCGCACCAGCTGGCAAAAGCATCCAGAAAAATAAATTTATTTTCCTTTTTTGCTTTGTCTAATATTTGTTGCCATGTTGCATCATGTTCAATTTGCATACCAGTTTCTTGTCCAAGAAGTGAAAGTGATAATGATAATGAAAGTGCTACAAATAATATTTTTTTCATCAATGATTTTTTAATTGTTAATCTTTAATTGTCAATCTTATTAATATCAATTTTAATTGGTTTTTTATCTTCACCCACAGCAACAAATTTAAATAGACCACTTATGGCTAATTCACGTTTGTCAGAATTCATCAGCTCTATATAAATATCCACTTTTATATCTAAACTGGTGTTTCCCATTCTTATGACTTTTCCAACCAATTCAATAATCGTTCCGCTCGGAATGGGAAC
>JBIKPT010000253.1:0-3064 GCA_044357355.1 Chitinophagales bacterium | reverse complement strand
CGATGGCAACACCGGACAGCAATCTGATTGACGAATCTTTGCACGATGAACTGGAACATGCCTTACAGTCTTTATCAGAAAGAGAAGTGGAAATTGTAAAATACTATTTCGGATTAAATGAATTTAATCAGTCGTATAGCTTAGATGAAATCGGCATTAAAATGCACCTCACCCGTGAGCGCGTGCGGCAACTGAAAGATAAAGCCATCCGCAAGATGCGTCGCTTCGCCATTACCAAAGAACTAAAGTCGTATTTGAATTAGTTATTAGTCATTGGACATTAGTCATTAGTAAAAGACAGATTTTATTCTTCATTCGTGCATAACACGTATAACAGATACCAATAACTTTTTTATCTTTATGGTGATGAACAATCCTATCATAGCACCATCCGTTTTATCTGCAAATTTTGCCAACTTACAAGCAGATTTCGATATGCTGAACAACAGCGTTGCTGAGTTTATACATATTGATGTGATGGATGGCGTTTTTGTTCCCAATATTTCATTCGGCTTTCCATTGATTCAAGCCATGCGAAAACTCAGCACCAAAACATTTGATGTGCATCTGATGATTGTAGAACCGGATAAATACATTGATACGTTCAAAAATGCCGGTGCCGATATTTTATCGGTTCATCTGGAAGCATCCACACATTTGCATCGAACTTTGCAAAAAATACATTCGGTAGATATGAAAGCTGGTGTGGCCATCAATCCGCATACATCTATCAATTTATTAGAAGATACGATTGCAGATATTGATTTAGTTTGCGTAATGAGTGTGAATCCTGGTTTTGGCGGACAAAAATTTATTGAAAATACGTACGATAAAATTGCAAGATTAAAAGAATTAATCCTGAAGAAAAACTCAAAGGCACTCATTGAAATTGACGGTGGCGTGACTTTGGAAAATGCTAAAAAATTACTGGACCATGGTGCAGATGTTTTGGTGGCAGGCAACACCATTTTCAATTCAGCAAATCCAATTAAAACCATTCAGCAACTAAATAATCTAAATAATTAACCACTTAAGAAACAGAAGAAATTAAAGTATAATGCTAATAAACAGAAACAAACAGATGATTCATTAACTATAAGATTATAGCATTTGTTCTCTCTTTTATAGTAAATGTTTCTTCTTTCTTTCTTTATTTTCTTAATTGGATTAATAAAAATATTATCCGTTTTTGTTCGTTTACCTTATGATGCAAAGAATCTCCATAATTGCTGCGCTCCTCTTACTTAGCTGCTCCGTACATGCACAAATAACTCTGGTGGTAAAAGGTAAAATTACAGACAATAAAAATAATCCTGTTGTTAACGCATCTGTCAATCAACTCGGAACTGCCAATGCGACGGTTTCCAATAACAAAGGCTTTTATGCACTCGAAGTAGAATATGAAGATTCCTGTGTCATTGAATTTTCGAGCATAGAATATGCCAAACGAACACTCGTCATTTATGCTTCCAACAAAGCAACCATTTATAAAGACATCGTTTTAACTTCAAATGAAAATGTGATAGATACCGTTGAAATTACGGCCACAAAAACAAAAGTTGGTGAATCTGTATTAGAAGCAAAAGATGCTGAGTATTTTCCCAATCCAACCGGTGATGCCGGCACCATCGTAAAAACAATGGGTCAAGGTGTACAATCCAACAATGAACTTTCCGGACAATACAATGTGCGCGGCGGCAATTACGACGAGAATTTAGTGTATGTAAATGACTTTGAAATCTATCGACCTTTTTTAGTTTCCAGCAGTCAGCAGGAAGGCCTCAGTTTTACCAATCTTGACATGACAGATAAATTATCGTTTTCCGGTGGTGGCTTTGAAGCAAAATACGGCGATAAAATGTCTTCCGTGTTGAATATCAAATACAAAACACCGACCAAATTTAAAGGGTCGATGATGGCCAGTATTTTGGGTGTGAACGCACATGCGGAAGGCGCTGCTTATACTAAAAAAGATACCGCAAAAGAAAATGCAAAGTTTACCTATTTAGTCGGAATGCGCTATAAATCGAACGGCTATTTATTAGGCAGCCTCGACCGGAAAGGAGAATACAATCCTAATTTCTTTGATGCGCAGGCTGACTTTCATATTAAACCCAATGTAAAGCACGATATTGAGATAATGGTGAATCATTCTTTTAATGATTTCAGATTCACACCGATCACGGAAGAAACACGTGCAGGTACCTTTGATAAACTTATTCGTTTTCTGGTAGATTTTGACGGCGGCGAAAAATCACGTTTTCAAAATACTATGGTCGGTATTTCGTATAAATATTTGCCCAATACCAATCTGAGTTTAAAGTTCCTTACTTCTTTCTGGAAAATGCGGGAATCGGAAACATTCAATGTCACCGGCTACTATTCGTTAGATGAAATTGAGATAGACCCATCCAGTGATAATTTTGGCAATGTAAGAGATAACCTGGGTGTCGGTACGTTTCAGGATTGGTCGCGTAATAAATTAGATGCGATTGTCTCTAATTTTTCGCATATCGGAAAATATGTAATTAAAGATAAAAACAAAGAAAAAGAAAAACACTTACTGGAATGGGGTTCTACTTTTCAGTATGAAAAGATTAACGACGAGATTAGTGAATGGCAGCGCATTGATTCATCGGGTTATTCTATTCCTTATTCAGGCAGCAATATTGTTTTTCCGTATCGGCTGAAATCAAAAAATGATTTGAATTCAATACGGGTACATGGTTATTTTCAGGATACTTGGAACATCATTAACACTGATTCTACGCAACTGATTTTAACGGCTGGTATTCGCTACAATTACTGGAATGTGAACAATGAATTTTTAGTGAGTCCGCGTGTGCAGCTTTTGTATCATCCGAAATTAAAAAGTGATGTAACCTTCAGGCTGGCTGGTGGTATGTATGTGCAACCGCCGTTTTACAGAGAGTTGCGCGGTTTTGACGGAACGATAAACAGAAACGTAAAAGCACAGCAATCGTATCATGTGGTGATTGGTTCAGATTATAATTTTAAAATCAAAAAACGAAATTTCAAATTTACAGCAGAAGCATATTACAAG
>JBIKPT010000094.1:0-10629 GCA_044357355.1 Chitinophagales bacterium | reverse complement strand
AGCAACAGCACACCGACCACTTCCTCTCCGCTCAACGCGGCAATATGAATTTCATCTTTCTCTTCGGCAAGCTGTTCCGGTGAATAAACTAAACCCAGCGGCTCTCTGAGCACCTGATATCTTAATTCCACTGATTTTTTTTGCCGGTAAGAATCATATTCAACTACCTGTATGTCAATATTTTCAATCATCTGTAAGCTAAAATACTAAAATTTATTTTTACAGTAGCGGAACTTTTTATGTAAAATATTTGGTTTATAAAATAAACTACTTTATATTTACACTTAATTTACAAAACAATGGAAGAAAAAAACATCACCGAACAGGAAAGTTTAGTTATCATTCAGCAAATGATAGACAAGACTAAACAAAAATTAAATGACAACAGCAAATTCTTCTTTCTATGGGGTTTTGCGGTATTTATTTGTGCAATAACACAATATGTAATGCTTAAAATGTTATTACTAAATACACAAAAAGTTTGGATTGCAATGCCAATTATAGCTATCATCCATATTATTCTGGCTATAAAAGAACGTAAAGGTCATACAGTACAAACACATAATGATGCCGCACTGCAGGCTTTATGGACAGCCTTAGGAATAGGTTTTATTATATTAGCATATTTATCGTTTACCATTTCGTTCAATATTTTTCCATTCTATATTTTGTTATACGGAATCGGAACATTTGTTACCGGTAAGATTATCCAATTCAAGCCGCTAACGTTTGGAGGAATTGTTTGTTTTATGCTGAGTATCATTATTACTTATGTAAACGGACCTGAGCAATTACTGATCTTAGCAGCATCTGTGTTGGTATCCTATATTATTCCGGGTATTTTGTTAAAACTAGAATTCAGTAATCAACAAAAACTAGCCAGATGAAACCATTTGCTGAATTAGATCCGCTATTACATTCACAATTACGCCTGGCTATCATGTCATTATTAATCTCTGTGAAGGAAGCTGATTTTAGTTACCTGCAAGAGGCAACCAATTCTACCAACGGAAATCTCAGTGTTCAAATATCTAAATTAAAAGACGCTGAATATATAGAGGTCAAAAAAACATTTGAAAATAATTATCCTAAAACAACTTGTAAAATTACCAGGAAAGGCATCAGGGCTTTTGAAAAATATGTATCGGATATCAAACAATATTTAACACCAAAAAATTAACAGTATGGAAAACAGAGACGAAAAATTATGGCAAACAGCCAAACAACGTGCAAAATTTAAAGGAAATGTGCTGAGCTATATGCAGTAAACATTTTTTTATGGGCAATTTGGTTTTTAACCGGCAGAAACAATGAATATTTACATAGCGGATCTATTCCATGGCCGGCATGGGTATCGTTAGGCTGGGGTTTTGGACTTGCAATAAACTATGTAAAAGTGTATCACATGAATGGTGATGATGCGATTCAAAAAGAGTATGATAAACTAAAAAATCATGATTCATAATAAAAGAAAACCCGCAATTAATTGCGGGTTTTCTTTTATTTGATCACCTGTAAACCGGCATCAATATAATTCCTGATATCATCATTCTGATAATGCGGATCATCGGGATCACGTTTTACTTTTTTCCCTAAGCGCACAATTACTGCATTTTCAGAAGGTATAACAAAGATGAATTGTCCGAGCACGCCTCTGAAATATGGAATCTGATGACCTTTGTGATTGATCATCCAGGTTTGATAACCATACCAGTCGCAAGTATTTCCTTTTTCATCTTTTAAATAAGTTGCCGGTGTAGTCATCGCTTTTATAAAATCGGAATTTAATAGCTGAATGGAATCCCATTTTCCTTGCTGCAATACAAGTTGTCCGAGGCGCGCAAAATCTCTGGCCGTGGCATTGATACAACAGAATGATTTTTCCATACCATTTTTATCTGTACTCCAGATCGCATCACTCTCCGCTCCCAGCGGCTGCCATAAATATTCATTTGCATTTTCCGCAACAGATTTTTTAGTGACATTCTTAATGATGTAACCAAGTATCTGCGTACAGCAACTTTGATATTCATATAATTTTCCTTGTTGATTGTCATCACGTAATTTTAATTTCCCCATCAGCTTATCCAAATCATTACCATAATAAGATTCTGCCGTTAAAGAAAAAATATTCTGGTATGACTCTGTCCAGTCAATATTTCCACTCATGGTAATCACCTGTTTTATGGTCAGTTTTCCGGAAGGAATCTGAGTCAGTTCAGACACGTACTTTTTAACATCATCATCAAGAGAAGAAATTTTACCTGTTTCAATCAATTTACAAATCAACATGGCATTCACGGTTTTAGCCATGGAAAACGAACCGGAAATGGTTTCTTTATCATAATCTTGTGCATAGCGCTCATACAAAACCTTACCATCTTTTATAACTAAAAAGGCACAGGTTTTACGTTCATCAAAAAAATCCAATAATTCTTTTGATGGAGTTTTTTTATTATAGGCATCACTAAATTTCCAGGGAACGGATGCCGTGGATTTGGCAATTACATGCTTATCAAACAATTTATAATCATCCACATCAGAGAAGTTGTGAATCAATCCCATTTTTACATGCTTAGGCAGCACGAAAAAAATAATCACCAGAAGTGCGATTACGCTCAGATACTTTTTACTTTTTTGCATATCCGAATATAAATAAAATAAAGCTTTTTATAAAATGAATATTCTCTCTGAAAACAATTGAGTTATTTTTATCTATAGGTGTATATTAAATTATTATTTAAACTAGATGCGAATTTATTGAATAGATAGTCGCAAAAAGAGGCAATTCGTTTAAATAGTAAAACCATTATCTCGTTTGAATTTTTTATGCTGAATAATGACGTTTGCATCAATAACTATTTCTATTTTCGATTTGCCTTTTTAAATCCGTTATTGATGGCATACATCGGATTAAATACACTTACAAAAGCCGCTTCGTACCATTTAAATCCATTGCGACCCATACGAACAGTGGCAAAATGAAATAACTCTCCTAACAGAGAACCTGCAATCGGCGTCACAATCATATCCTGCATACTCGGTCGTTCGAAGCCGGATTCTACAAAGTATTCCCACATCAACGAATGACCGATACAAAATAAACCAGCCTGCCAGAATTTTGCGCCCTGTGACCGATAGGCATTATAATAATAAGCACCCTGATACGGATGTCCAAGATAATTGATATACCATTTATCGCCGTCTATCACAGGTGGTTTTTGAAAGGCTTCTTTAAAATGAAACCTAAAATTTCCAACAGCACTTCTATCCCAGTTGCTGGTGCGTTCGGGCATGGCAAAGAGCAATCCAACTGTGAGTGCCTGTGCAGACAATACCAATCCGAAACCTCTCAATACTTTTTGTCCGAAGGGTGCCTGCTGATTCCTTAAAATAAATTTATCCGTCTTGATATCAAAATATGGCGGAAATTTTTGCCATTTGATTTTTCTTTCAGGCTTTTTTGCCACACCGGTAAAAGTACTATTCAGACTGTCGTGTTGACCGGTTATACTTCCAATTGAATCTCTGATATAGTTAGATATTTCTGCAGCATATGTTACAGAAAAAATCAGCGAAAGACTAAAAAGACAAATGAAACGAATCATTTTTAAAAAATATGACACAAAAATTAGTTCTAAAATGCGCTTAGGAAATGATATAAATCAGCCATGCAATTTTATTACTTAAAAACAGGAAGGTATCTCGTTAAGTAACTAAAAATCACACGCGTTCAAATCTTGCTCGGATGTCTTCCAGATTTCCTTTAGGTATGGCCGCAATCAGTTTCTTAGTATATTCCTGTTGAGGATTATTATAGATTTCATCGGCAATTCCCATTTCTTCTATTTTTCCTTTATTCATGACAACCATTCGGTCACTCATAAATTTCACCACACTTAAATCGTGAGAAATAAAAATGTAGGTAAACTTGAATTCTTCGCGCAATTGAATCAACAAATTTAATACCTGAGCCTGTACGGAAACGTCTAAAGCAGAAACAGATTCATCGCAAATAATAAACTTTGGATTTAATGCCAGTGCACGCGCTATACAAATTCTCTGACGTTGCCCGCCGGAAAACTCATGCGGATAGCGTTGGAAATGTTCGGCTTTCATATTCACTTTTTCCAATAATTCAATCACTTTATCCTTGCGCTCAGCATCATTACTGTATTTATTGTGCACCTGCATCGGTTCTAAAATGGCATTACCAATAGTCATTCTGGGATTTAGCGATGAATAAGGATCCTGAAAAATAATCTGCATGTGTTCTCGTAATTCTTTCAGGTCTTTTTGTCCGAGACTAAAAATATCCTTGCCATCAAAAATTGCCTTTCCGCCTGTTGGCTCCACTAATCGCAATATGGTTCTGCCTAATGTGGTTTTTCCGCAACCGCTTTCTCCTACCAAGCCCAGTGTTTCACCTTCGTTTACATCAAAAGAAACATCATCAACAGCTTTTACATAATCCAGTGTTTTACCAAAAAGATTTGTTTTGGATGGAAACCAGGTTTGAAGTCCTTTTAATTGCAAGATAGGCGTATGTTGTTGCAATTCTTCGTAACGTTTTTTCGTTTGTGCTTCACTTACCACAAATGCTTCCACCAGTGCATTCATATCGGCTGCTTTCTCCGTAATGATACCGTCTTTTTCTTCCATAAAATCGGCAATTACAGGCAGTTTGCTTAAACGTTTATCCAGCGGCGGACGGCATGCCAACAATCCTTTTGTATAGGGATGTTTTGGATTGGAGAAAATGTCGACAACAGTACCTTGTTCTACAATTTTTCCTTTGTACATCACCACCACTTTATCTGCAATTTCAGCTATTACACCTAAATCATGTGTAATAAAAATTGTTGACATACCGGTTTCGCGGCTTAATTCATTGATAAGTTCAAGTATGGTTTTTTGTACGGTTACGTCTAACGCCGTCGTTGGTTCATCTGCAATTAATATTTTGGGTTGACAGCTCATCGCCATCGCAATCATCACACGTTGTTTTTGTCCGCCTGAAAGCTGATGCGGGTAAGCATTGAGCGCACGCTGAGGATCCGGAAGTTTTACCTGTGCAAATAAGTCAAGTGTTTTAGCTTCTGCTTCTTTTTTAGAAATTTTCTGATGCAGCATAATGGCTTCCATCACCTGATTACCACAGGTAAATACAGGATTCAACGAAGTCATCGGTTCCTGAAAAATCATAGAAATTTCATTCCCTCTGTAAGAACGCATTTCTGTATCCGGAATTTTTACTAAATCGATTGGATTTTTTCCGTCACGGTAATAATTGATTTGTCCACCGGTAATTTTTCCGGGTGGATTAGGTATCAGTCGCATGATAGAAAGTGAGGTTACTGATTTTCCGGAACCGGACTCACCTACTATTCCAATTACTTCGCCTTTGTTTACCTGAAAAGACACATCGTCCACGGCTCTAACCAAACCATTTTCAGTTTTAAATTCTGTTACTAAGTTCTTTACATCTAAAAGTAGTTCAGCCATAATTTAATTTTTGTATTGAGCAGATACTAAGCAGCAGTAATGCAGCATTCATTACTTGCATTGCATACTGTTTTACTGCGTACTTAATATTATTTTATAATCTTTACATTAGTTTCCGAAATTAAGGATAATCCTTTCAATTTTAAAACAATTTGTGCCACAGTTATCACATCTTTCTGACAATAGGTTTTTATCCGTTCCAATCCTTGTTCATTCCAGTAAACTTTTCCTACATCTTTTCCTGAAATATCATCTTTTGGCGATGGAATTCCCAAACAAAAAGCTAAAAGCTTTAATGAAATATAATTCTTGTAATCACCGAATTTCCAGAAATCCATGGAATCCAGCAAACCTGCTTCCCACGGTTTTTTGCTCTGCAAATTTTCAAAGTATTCAGGTAATTTAAGATTATTGATTAATAGTCTGCGACAAATATATGGCACATCAAATTCTCTTATATTGTGACCGGAAAGTGTCAGGCTTCTTCTTTTCTTAAGCTCTTGTTGCAAATACGCACAGAAGTCATTTAGCAATTTCACTTCATCATCTCCGTAAAAAGACGTTAATTCAAACTCCTGAAACATGCCGGTTTGATGTAAACGACCAACAGAAATGCAAATTATCTTGCCGAATTCTGCAAAAATACCGGCATTGTTAAAATAGTAATCACCAGTATTTTCGTCTTCAGATTTGTGTTTTCCTTTTTTTTCTTCCCATAATTCCTGTTCGAACGTGTCTAATTGGTTGAAATTTGACGTTTGGGGCACAGTTTCTATATCGAGGAACAAGATATCGTCTGTTTTAACGTTGTCTAGCATAATTCTAGTTTTAATGGTTATTATGTAAACTAATATTCACAATATATAACGCAATATACATATAGTATACAGAAATTTGTAGTAAATTTGGACGATAAACGCAAACATTATCTTAAACATTATCTTATGAGTGAAATTGAAAACGGAAGTTCTGGCTCCAACAAGAAGCTTCATGCGATGTATATCGTATTAATTGCCTTATTAATTGGTGGATTGGTATATACCAATGTAAAACTAAAGAAATCTAAAGAAACTATTGTCGTAACAGAAAAACAGCGCGATGATGTATCTGTTCTGAAAGCTGAACTAGACAAAAAGTACGCTGAATCTTTACAAGAAATTGAAAGTTATCGTGCTGAAAATGCAGGCTTGGATAGTTTACTAATGGTTAAAGAGCAAGAATTAACGGCCAAAAAAGCTAAAATTGACGCATTGTTAGGTCAAATTTCTTCATTGAAATCAGGAGATGCTTCCAAATCTAAATTATTGGCAGATGCTCAGGCTTTAATTGCACAAATGGAAAGCGATAAAATGAGACTACAAACATCTATTGATTCTTTGGTGACTGAAAACAAAGCACTTTATATGCAGCGTGACAGTATTACCGGTGAATTAACCAGCACCTTACAAAGAAAACAACAATTGGATGATGAAAATCAGAAAATGAAAGACAGAATTGATAAAGCATCTATTTTAAGCACTGCAAATATTCAGTCTACACCTATCCGAATGACGAAAAAAGGAAAAGAAGATGAAGTAAGTAAAGCTAAAGATGCTGAAAAACTGAGAGTTTGTTTTGACTTAATTCAAAATAAGATTGCTCCTTCCGGCCAGACACAGATTGAAGTAAGAATTATTTCACCGGATGGCACCACTATCCAAATGCAGAATTTAGGCAGCGGTACATTACAGGATGCAACTACCGGAAATGAAATTCCATTTACCTACAGCATTTCTCCGGATTATCAGAATGAAACGAAAACAGTTTGTTCATACTGGGCACAAACATTCAAATTTGCGCCGGGTAAATATTCTGTAGAAGTGTATGAAAAAGGGTTCTTAATCGGACAATCATCCTTTATGATGAAATAATTAAAACACTAAATAAGAAAATCGGGCAGTCTGCAAAGACTGCCTTTTTTATACTATGCAATCAACGTTTTACAAAGGTGCACTGTTTGTTTTCTTAGGAGCCATTTGCTTCTCTACCAAAGGAATATTTGCTAAACTGGCATTTGGGTATGGTGTGGATGGCCTGGAAATTCTGACCTTACGCATGTTATTTGCGCTTCCGTTTTATATCCTGATTTTGGTCAGAGAATATCAATCGAAACCAACGCCAATTGTAAAAAATGACCGCATTAATATTGTCACACTTGGCTTGATAGGCTATTATCTGGCGGCACTTTTTGATTTTTTAGGATTACAATATGTGAGCGCATCGCTGGAACGAAATATCATCTTCACCTATCCGACCTTTGTTTTACTCATGTCCAGAATCTTCTTTAAACGAAAAATACATGCAGTACAAATTATTGCGGTGCTGGTTTGCTATGCCGGAATATTGCTCGCATTTTATTCAGATAAAGCGTCGTACGCTTCA
Source organism: Chitinophagales bacterium (assembly GCA_044357355.1). Lineage (GTDB taxonomy): Bacteria > Bacteroidota > Bacteroidia > Chitinophagales > JADIYW01 > JADJSS01. The sequence goes on along the minus strand of JBIKPT010000094.1, from coordinate 2,703 downwards.
ACCAACCTGCTAAAAGGAACTGTTTTTGTATTATTAAGCGCATTAACTTATGCATTATACTTAGTAAAAAGTGACGGATTAATTAAAAACGTTGGAACTGTCCGCTTTACCTGTATCTCCATGATTGTTTCGTGCATGGCTGTTTTGGTGCACTATTTTATTATTCATGGCATTCATATTTTCTCATTTCCATATCAGGTTTATTTAATTGGAATAGGTGTTGCCGTTATAAGCACCGTTTTCCCTTCCTTTTTAATGACTAAAGGAATCGCATTAATAGGCTCCTCTAATATGGCCATCATTGCCAGTGTTGGTCCTATAGCCACCATCTTCTTATCTAATTTTATTTTAAAAGAAAAAATTTCTGCTTTACATATCACAGGCACGGTGCTGGTCTTGATCGGCGTAATGATTCTCAGTCTTAATGGCAATAAAAAGAGCAACTCCGTTTGAATGGCTACTTATTTTGTATTGCCTGAAAGTAACTATTTTAATAACATCACACTATAATGTTGCTGGTTAAATCTGCTTAGGTATTTAAACGGCTAACTTTGCATAGAAATTAAAACTATGAAATGTGTGTAAGCGTTAGCATATAAAACAGAAATGATTATTTGCGAAACAAGGTCCTATAGCACTAAAATCATACTTAAATGATGTGCTCCATAATAAAAAGTAAAAAATAAACAGATGAAAAAATCGATTCTTCTCTCAATACTTATATTCATTTCCGTTATTGCTCAATCCATTGAAAAAAATCTGCTGCCAAATGCATCCAGACCTAAAGTTGGATTAACGCTGAGCGGCGGCGGTGCAAAAGGTTTGATCTATGTCGGATTATTAAAAATGATTGATTCACTGGATATAAAAATTGACTACATCACCGGCACCAGTATGGGAAGCATTGTGGGTGGACTGTATGCTATCGGTTACAAAGGTAATGAGCTCGATTCATTGGCAAGAAATACCAACTGGAGTAAATACCTGACGAATAATGTCCCGCTGAATAAAATAACGATGGAAGAAAAAGATGAGTACGGTCGTTATATGATAGAACTGAATTCTAATACATTAATGCCCGGTTTGCCAATTGCTGTAATAAACGGACAAAACATTACATCTTTTTTAAACAACTTAACCTTCAGGGTTCATCACATCAGTGATTTTAATAAATTTCCGATTCCGTTTAAATGTGTCGCTGTTGATATTGTAACAGGAAGACCGGTTGTAATTGACAAGGGCAGCCTTGCATTGGCTTTAAGAACCAGTATGTCTATTCCTACTGCTTTCAGTCCGATTGATACCGGAAAAATGCTGCTGGTAGATGGTGGTTTATTTAAAAATTTTCCGGTAGAATATGTAAAAAACATGGGTGCTGAATTTGTGATTGGAGCAAATTGCAGCGGAATGCTTTTATCTAAAAAAGAATTGAAAACACTGGTGAATATGCTGGAACAAACGACCAGCTTCAGCATTGCAGCAGATTATGAACAGCAGAAAAAACTATGTGATATTCTGGTGGATTATAATGAAGCTTTAAAAAACGCTAAAATAGGCACCATGGATTTTGGTAAAGCAAAAGAGATTTTAGCCCTGGGTGAACAGGTCGCTCATCAGTTTCTGGAACCACTGGTACAACTTGCAGAAAGCCAGAAAAAATTTTATGTAACGGAAACAGATACCACCAGACTAAATAAAACAGATAGTTTAAATATGCAGGATATTAAACTGACCCTGGATAAATCTAATCTGGAAGCGATAATCAGAAATAAAATTCGTTTACTGGACTACAATAATATTTCCAAGACCGAAATAGATAAAACAGTAGACGAAATATATGGCACCCGCTATTTTGATAAAGTATATTATTACGTAGAAAATAAAGATAAAAAACATAACCTCATAATTAAAACTGAAAAAACAAAAAAGTTTGCTTACAAACTAGGCTTGCATTATGATAATGAAATGTCGGCAGGCATTATTGCAAACCTCACTGCACGGAATTTATTATTTGATGCTTCCAGGTTTATAACGACTATTGATATTTCTGACAACCCTAAAATAAGAACCGGCTATCAGGTATATATCGGAAACAAAGGCTTTTATCTCAGTACGAATCATTTCTTTGAATATGTAAAACAACCTGTTTTCTTCGAGCGAAAAACGCTTGGATTTTACAAGAATTTGTTTTTGCAGTCGGACATCATGATAAACTATGCCATCAGCCAGAATTCAGCATTAAGCGGCGGAATTCAGTTTAAATGGGGTAATATAAAACCACAGATAAAACCATCTGAACGTTTGGATTTATTCAAGAGCTTATTTTCGTTATCGAAGCGACCTTATTTAAATACGAGTTTAGTTTTAAGATATGCCTATAATTCTTTTAACCAGCAAGTATTTCCAACAAAAGGAAAATGCGCGTTGGTACAAACAGAATTTGTGTTTGCCGGAAAAACATCTACCTCCATCCATACAGAAAGTATCGTAATAGATTCATTCTTTAATGCCACAAATATCAGTAATGACACCACCATACGACATAACTTCAGTCCTTATTTTAAACTATACGGCACCTATGAACACATTTTTCGTTTACATAAAAAAGTCTCTATAGATGCAAGAATTGACATGGGTATGATTTTTCTGTTTCAACCTTCCAAAAAAGATTTTGCCAACCAGCAGGCAGATGCATTTTATATA
>JBIKPT010000252.1:0-3089 GCA_044357355.1 Chitinophagales bacterium | reverse complement strand
CAAGCGCAAAAATCGTCGGATTCGGCTTTTCTCAAGGTGCTGCAACTATTGCAAGGTGGGCTTTGCAAACGCATAACCGATTGAATCGCATTGTATTTTGGGGTGGAAGCATACCAAACGATTGTTTAAATGATATTCCTAAACTGAATCCGTTGCATCCTTATTTATTGGTAGGCGACTCAGATGAGTTTATTACATCAGAAGGAAAAGAAGAAGTAATGAAAACTTTAGATAACGTTGGCTTAACATTTTCACATATTTTTTACAAAGGCGGACACGCTATTTTAACCGAACCTTTATTGCAACTCTGTTCCGAGTTAACAGAGCCGTAAAGACCTGGCAGTATCTTTGCAACGAACTTTAAAGGCAATAAGAAGTTCGATTTTAAAAAGATTTGCCATGAAAAAGATACTTATAATTATATTGACCATTCATGCGTTCTGTGCTTTATCTGCTCAAACAGAATTTGGTGTAGCATCTTATTACGGAACCTATTTCCACGGTCGTCCGACAGCTAGCGGTGAAAAATACAATCAGTTTGCCTTGACAGCAGCACACAAAACACTTCCATTAGGTACAGTTGTTAAAGTAACCAATGCACAAAACAATAAATCTGTTTATGTAAAAGTAAATGACAGAGGTCCTTTTGTAAAAGGTCGTGTGATTGATTTATCTACAAAAGCTGCTGAATTACTTGGATATAGAAATAAAGGAACTGCGTACGTAAAAATAGAAGTGGTAAATAAAGATGAGGCACCTGCAGATTTGATGGATGCTACTTTAGATATTGTCGCACAAAATGGTATTAAAGAATACGATTCTACTGCTTCTTCCGCAACAGTTTCTGAGTTTAAGACCTGGAAAGATATTCCAACGGTAAGCAATGAAAAAACAAAATCAGATTATACAGTAGAAAAAGACGACTCACCAGAACCACAACCAGCGATAGAAATCAAAGAAGCAAATTCTAATGGCCTGACCAATCGTTCACCTTATTTTATAGTTACTCGCTTAGATAAAAGCAAAACCGGATTTTACGGATTACAACTTGGTGTATTTTCTGATATGAATGTCATTTTTGCGATTATTGCAGAACTGGAAGCAAAGTACAACCAAACGCTCTTGGTAGAACAAATGGATTTAAACGGTAAAACTGTTTATAAATTATTCATCGGAAAATTCCAGAATCGTGCATATGCAGATGCATTAAAATCTACATTATCAGATAAATATAAAGATGCATTTGTAACAAAATACGAATAAGATAACAAGTGTAGGAACACACCATCAACCACCAACCAACCAATTTTATACGGATACATTGCAGCAGTTAGCTATTGGAATGTATCCGTATTTTTTATTGTTTAATGAATGAAGTACTGTAATTTTCAGTACCATCTGTGAAAAATAACTGATACCAACCTTTTTCAATTGCACTTATGTCCAGTTTATTTCCATTCGAAAAATCTGCAGAGACCGGTACTGCTTCGCCAAGCACATTATAAACAGTAAGTCTCCAACCTGACAAAACCTGTTTTGGCAAATCCAAAGAAATTTCGTTTCTACAAGGATTCGGAAAAACAGATAATTGTCTAACAGTATTTAATTTGATTCCTGTTGGCACAGCATTCAACGCCACTGAAGTATTCCAGCTGTGATATCCACTTGTGCAAAGTGAGGCCACATTCCATTTCAACTGACGTATCGGATTAATTTTTACGCCTATGCTGGAATTACTTGTTTCATAAAATGTTACTCTGCTGCTATCATCGGCAACACCAATTTTATAATTCGTTACACCGGCAACGCTATTCCAGCTAAGTACAAATGAATCAACAGAAACCTGAATGGATTGTAGATTCTGTGGTGCATTGCATCGTACTGCTTCCGGAATTTCCTTTGTCTTGAAAAAATTCCAGGCTTCACTATTCATAGAAATATCCAACGTGGTTTTACCTAACACATCAAAGAAAATATTCGCAGCACCAGGCCAAACATGTCCGCCGTTAATAATTTTATAGAAAACCTGTTGCACCTGTTGTCCGCAATTGCGGTAAGAATACCGAACAACTTTGGTGCCGTCAACACGAATATCGGGCAAAGTATCTATATGTGGAACAACGTCACAATTATTCTTAATTTGCCAGAAATGTTTGATAGAATCTATACCGGGAAAGTTTCCGGGAATGCCTGTATAAGGTGTTATCGGATCCGACAAGCCATTGAATGCAGCAATATTTATTGGTCTAGCCGGCACACAAGTATTTAAATTATCATTCACCATACTGGCCACATTAGGTGCAATGGCAGCTACGCGATTGGTCGCGTCACAGGCTAATTTATAACTCATAAAGCCACCGGCAGAGTAACCCATAGAATACACTTTTTTTAAATCTGCATTATATAAAACAGCAGCCCTATCCATCCAGTCGCCTAAAAATCCAACATCATCAACCGTTGAAGAAACAAAAAAGAAAGTACCGGAATTCCATCTTAAATCAATACCATCAGGATAGATAACAATACATCTTGCTGTATCTGCCAGTTTGTGAAATTGCGTATAATCGAACTGAAATTGTGAGGTTGTCAGAAATCCGTGCATATTAATTACAAGCGGTAAATTTTCTGACGGATTAAAATTCCTTGGCAAATATACGATAGCATTTCTTGGTTTGTTTTGCCATCGTGTTTGGATATTTTTTTGAGCAATTAAAAATTGTCCTGTAAAAAAAACATACCAAAATACTAAAAGGTGTTTTTTCATTGTATTTTTCTTATCTTGATTAAATATACAAAATTTTCCTAGTCAATAATACCAGTATCATTACAATTTAATTACAGCAAATGGAATTTAAAAAAATACTATTTATCCTTTTATCTGTCTTTCTGGTTTACATTACCTATAGCAATTGTATGGTAATTTATAACAGCGGCACGAACATTTCCACTTATAAAGCAATTCAGTTTGGAACCTATTTTACCATTTTCTTAACTGGTATATTTGCATTCAGCGGATTTGCTTTCCCAACCTACAAGTTACTGCCGGAAAGTTATTACAAAATCAGTCATCCAGAACTGCTGAAAAAAAT
>JBIKPT010000009.1:0-34143 GCA_044357355.1 Chitinophagales bacterium | reverse complement strand
AAGTTCGGCGACATGGGCTTTTTCGGGATGACACAGGAAGAAAAATACGGCGGCTCCAATCTTGATTTCTGGTACGATGTGATTTTCATTGAAGAAGTTTCCAAATCCAACTCAGGCGGTTTCGGTGCCAGCATTTCCGCACATCCTTATTTGTCGCTGTCGCACCTGAAACACGAGGCCAGCGATTACCTGAAAGAAAAATATTTACCAAAAGCAATTGCCGGAGAATTGGTTGGTGCATTAGCCATTACCGAGCCGCATGCGGGTTCTGATGTGGCAGGCATCAAGACCACTGCTGTTCGACAAGGCGATAAATACATCATCAACGGAAGTAAGGTATTTATTACCAACGGTGTATTCTGCGATTATATGATAGTTGCATGTAAAACTTCTCAAACAGGTTCTTCTGGTATTTCTATGATATTAGTGGAAGGTAACTCCAAAGGACTATCTAGAAATAATTTAAAAAAATTAGGCTGGAAAGCCAGCGACACCGCGGAGATTGCCTTTGACAATGTGGAAGTGCCGGCAGAGAATCTGCTGGGCGAAGAAAACAAAGGCTTTTACTATATCATGCAGCGTTTTGAACTGGAACGACTGACGCTCGCCTTAGGCGCGCTTGCCTCCTCCGAGTGGGCTATGGAATATACGCTGCAATACATGAACGAACGGAAAGCCTTCGGCAGAACCATTAATAAATTTCAGGTATTGCGCCACAAAATGGCTCAGTTGTCAGCCGAAATACAAAGCGTCAAAACCTTCACCTACCATGTCTGCAAAATGCACGCAGATAAAAACTATTGTGTGAAAGAGGCCTCCATGTCGAAATACCTGGCTACAGAATTATCCGACAAAGTAGCCTATCAGTGTTTGCAGATGTTTGGCGGCTATGGCTATATGGAAGAATACAAAATGGCGCGCTTCTTCCGCGATTCCCGCTTAGGAACTATTGGCGGCGGCTCTTCGGAAATCATGCTGGAAATTATCAGTAAGATGGTGATTGACGATGTGTCGTATGGTCCACGGTCCACAGTCGATAGTGCACAGCAAAAAGATATTTCTATTGAAGAATTATTTTCTTCTTTACCATCAAGATTAAAAACAGAAAAAGCGGATGGAGTTGAATTGAAGGTATTGTTTAAGTTTGAGAATGATTTAAACTATCTGATCGAAATAAAAAACCAGGAAGTTAAATTCAATAAGATTCAGGATTCAACACTTACGACTCCCGATTTACAACTTACCACTACAACTGAAACCTACATCGGCGTAGAAACCGGCAAACTCAATCCACAGGAAGCGTTTATGTCCGGCAAAATTCAGGTCAGTGATTTAGGTAAGATGATGCAGTTTGGTGGTTTATTTAAGAAATATACGAATTAACGTCATTGCGAACGAAGTGAAGCAATCTCAATATTAAAAAAGATTGCTTCATACCTCGCAATGACGACAAGAAAAAAATATAAAATCAATAAAAAAAATGAGTACAGCACTATCTTATTATTTCAATGAAGAACACGAATCTTTCAGAAAAACGATTCGACAATTTTTGGAAGCAGAAGCCATTCCACATATTGACCAATGGGAACTAGAAGGTAAAATTCCGCGCGAGTTCTGGAAAAAATTCGGTGAAATGGGTTACTTCGGACTTTGCTATCCGGAAAGTCTCGGCGGCAGCGGATTGGATTTTTTCTATGACGTCATCATGCTGGAAGAAATTTCGAAAATATTTTCCGGTGGATTTGCCATTACAGCAGCCGTACAAGTATTTATGAGCACACCTTACATCTTCCATCACGGAAGTGAATTCTTGAAAGAAAACTACCTGAAACCAGCTATTGCAGGTGATAAAATTGGTTGCATTGGTATCACCGAACCAGGTGCAGGCAGCGATGCTGCAAATATTCAAATGCGCGCACGTAAAGAAGGTGACCATTATGTCTTAAATGGTTCTAAAACATTCATCACAAATGGAATATATGGTCAGTTTGTTATTCTAGTATGTAAAACAAATCCGGATGCAGGTGCTGCTGGTGTAAGTTTATTAGTGGTTGATTTGGATGCACCTGGTATCTCTAAAAATAAATTAAAAAAATTAGGCTGGCATTCTTCCGATACGGCAGAATTACATTTTGATGATGTAAAAGTTCCTGCAACAAACTTATTAGGAGAAGAAGGTAAAGGTTTTTATTACCTGATGGGTGGCTTGCAATTAGAACGATTAGCAGGTTCTATAATGGCCTATTCCGGATGCGATGCAGTACTGAATTATTCGTTGCAATATATGAGTGAAAGAAGCGCATTTGGCAGAACCATCAACAAATTCCAGGTATTACGTCATCGTGTTGCACAATTATCCGCTGAAATAGAATCCATTCGTTTCTTTGTATTACATACCTGCAGAATCCATGCTGACGGAAAATATGCCGTGAAGGAAAGTTCTATGGCGAAATTACTCTCTACTGAACTGGCAGATAAAGCCACGTATCAATGTCTGCAATTTTTTGGTGGTTATGGTTATATGGAAGAATACAAAGTGGCACGAGCGTTCCGTGATTCACGTATAGGCACCATCGGCGGTGGCTCATCCGAAATCATGCGAGAAATTATTGCTAAAATGGTGATTGATGACGTGAATTATGACAGAGCGGAATCCAAACAGCAAGCCGGTGCCCCTAAACTGGAAACCGTTGCAGATATCTTTGCCACCTTGCCGAATCGTTTTAAAACAGAAAAAGCGGCTGGAAAAAACCTGAATGTACATTTCCAATTCACAAACGAAACGTTTACCGTAAATATTGCCGATGGAAAGCTGACGGTAGAGAAAGGTTTAAAGGGTGATGCGAATTGTTTGGTAGAAACGGACGATGAAACTTATATTAATGTGGAAACCGGGAAAATGAATCCACAGGAAGCTTTTATGACCGGAAAAATCAAAGTGTCAGATTTAATGCAGATGATGGCATTCGGAGGGCTCTTTAAAAAGTTATAATTTTGTGAAATAATAATCAAATAAACAATAAAGCCTTCAATTTACACCTGAAGGCTTTTATTTTGGCTTTTTGGGAATTAAATTTGCAAAGTAAGTAAGATGAGAAACATATTTATTTTAACCGGATTATTCCTCTTATGTATTTCAGCAACTATTCCTAAATCAGGAACTATCGGAGGTATTGGCGGTCAGGCAGTTTTCGACTCCACGGCTCAACGCTTCAAGGTAAAATCTTTGGAAATCAACCATTATATCAATTCAAAAACGCTGAAACCAGGTGATTTAATTCTGGAAATTGATAAAGTTCCGGTACATAAAATGTCCTATGGTGATATCTTAAGTTTGGTACAAGGAACCGTTGGAACACCTATGAGTCTTAAAATATTGCGCTATAATTCGATTGAAAAATATTATGAAATCAATCGTATTCGTGTTACACTGGATATGAATCCAACCTGGTGGTCAGTACCGGATTATCGTAATTATAATTTTCTGGATGCTGTTAACTATTCCATTTCTCAATTAAAAGTAAATAGAAAAAAATCCATCGATTCAGCTAAAATTTAGAATGCCAAAGACAGGGTTTATTGTAATTACAATATTCGCGGAGCCTATGAATCTGTTTACGTTAACAATAAAAAAGGCAGGTATTTTTATAATTGCAGTTTTGTAAAAACAGATGACAGAGCAAAAGCAGACGTAATGTATAACTACCTGGTCATTCAGCTCAGAAATTACAACATGAAAAATGCCAAGCTTACTAAAGTGGAAAGCATTCAGCCTGAATCAAAAATATATCAGGTAAAAACAAAAGAAGTTTCAGATATTTCGATTGCCAATCTGAACATCAACGTAAAACTGAATAAAGAATTTGACAAGGAAGAAAATAAGTTCTTATGGAAAGTAAAACTTGATGTTGTTATCTAATTTCAATTTTTTCTATATACTCTTTCGCTCTTGTTCCGGTATTAAACAACAAATCCAGCACACATAAATCTTTTTCAAACGGAAATCTGTCGCTAAACACCTGAGGATATGCTGTAAATACAAGTGTATTATCTTTTCCTGGCATACTATGACTTCTGTAATCTATTCCGAAAAATTCTTCTTTTTTATGATATTTATCTGCAACAGAAACAGTCAGCTGTCTTTTTAAAACTTCAGCTATCGTTTGCATAAACTGAAAATTATAATCTACCAACAAATCTATTTTTTCTTCATAAAATTTACGAAAATGATCTTCATAATATTCAAAAAAAGGAGACCGTCGATATGCAGAGGTGAAACTGTGCCAGTGCAGGCTTTGCCAGTTTTCATTATAGGAAATACGTACATCTTTCATGGCGGAATGCTGATGTTTTCCGCTCACCAATGGAATACTTAATCGCAGCAATCCGTTGGCACCTAAAATATGAGCTCTGTTTCTGTAACTGCGTTTTACAAAATGTTCGTGTTGGTCTAACACAATTGCATCAGCTTTTAATAATAAATTCCAGTAGCTGCAACTACCAATGTATTGCGATTCAATCAAAATAGCATTCATACAGCAAAGATATTCTGATTTAAGATGTATGATGTATGATTTAAGATTTATTTTTATAAAAATAACTTGCTAATTTACTAATGACTAATCTCTAATGACTAATTTCACATCGTGCAATGGCTACTCACAAAACTCGGATTATTCTATGGAAAGCTGCTTTCCTATTTGTCATTATCTGTTTTATTTACACTGGCTGATCTTATCTATTTCCTGTTCAATCACATTTATGCGTATCGGAAAACAGTAATTGATTTGAATTTAATCAATGCATTTCCGCACAAAAGAAGTGAAGAACTCTGGTATATCAGAAGCAACTATTACAGACATCTGGCAGATTTTATTGTAGAAACTATTAAAAGCATCTCGATATCAAAAAATGAACTGAAAGAGCGCATACAATTACAACACGAAAGCTATGCTTTACTCAGAAAATACGAAAATACCGGTCAGCATATTTTTGTGGTTTTAGGCCATTATGGCAACTGGGAATGGGCTTCTCTTCTTGCGGGACTGGAAACCAAATTGCCTTCGTTTGCATTATATGCTTCACCAAGCAATAAAACATTTGAAAAATTTCTCTTAAAAAATCGTTCCAGATTTGGCTGTCAGCTGGTAGCAATGAATCAGGTAAAATCACTGTATGTACAATTGCAAAAAAAAACTTCCTTAGTTGCATTTGTAGCAGACCAAACACCGGTGGATACAGAAAATGCCTATTGGACAAAGTTTATGAGTTTGGAAACGCCTTTTTTTAAAGGGTTTGATACGCTGGCACAAAAAACAAATGCCATTGTGGTATATGCATCTATTCAAAAAATAAATCGCGGATATTATGAATTAAGCTTTGAAACCATAACGGAAAATGCACAACAGGAAACTGAAAATTTCATTGCAGAAAAATATGTTCGTTTATTGGAAAAGGACATTCATACAAAACCGGAATTCTGGCTTTGGAGCCATCGCAGATGGAAACGTGCCGGAATAAATTATTAGTTTTCATTTTGTCATTCTGAACGTAGTGAAGAATCTCTTTATTTAACGATATTTGTAATCATAAATGCACAAAGTTTCAGTCGTCATATTAAACTACAATGGAAAAAGTTGGCTGGAAAATTTTTTGCCGAATGTCATTCAACATACAACCTATAGTAATGCCGAAATAATAGTTGCAGATAATGCATCTACCGACGATTCCGTTGCCTTTCTTCAAACTAATTTCCCAACTATACGATTAGTCATTAATCCAATAAACACTGGCTATGCAGGCGGTTACAACGATGCCTTACAACAAATTGAAAGTGATTATTATGTACTGCTTAATTCTGATGTGGAAGTAACGCCCAACTGGATTGAAAACGTACTTTCATTTATGTCGCGTGACAAACAAATGGCAGCTTGCCAGCCAAAAATTCTATCTTATTCAGAAAGAAATAAGTTTGAATATGCCGGAGCCGCTGGTGGCTTCATAGATAAATATGGTTATCCTTTTTGCAGAGGTAGAATATTTGATACCTGCGAAACAGATGAAGGTCAATACAACCAAAGCGGTGAAATATTCTGGGCAAGTGGTGCTTGTTTATTTATTAAAGCAGAAATTTTCCATAAAACTGGTGGCTTCGATGCAGACTTTTTCGCACATATGGAAGAAATCGATTTATGCTGGCGAATAAAAAATTTAGGGTATAAAATTGGCTATTGTGCAGAAAGTACCGTCTATCATGTTGGCGGCGGCACATTGCATAAATCCAACCCTAAAAAAACGTATTTAAATTTCAGAAACAACAGAAAACTATTGCGGAAAAATTTATCCAAACAAGAATTAAATGCCATTTATTCCACCAGAAACAAGCTCGACCAGTTGGCTGCATTGGTGGCTTTGGCAAAAGGAAATATTGCAGAAGCAAAAGCCATTCGACAAGGACTAAATGATTATAAAAACACCTTACATAAATGGGATAGAAAACGTGCAGATAATGAACAAATGCAGAAAACTTTAGCTGTTGCAGCGCCAAATAAAACAGGCATTTTAAACGAAAGTATCATCTGGAATTATTTTGTAAAAGGCATTAAAAAATTTAGCGACATTTCATTCAATAATTCAACAATTCAATAATTCAAAAAATATTTCATGAAAGTACTCATCATAGGCGCATCAGGTTTAGTAGGTTCCAACTGCCTTCGTTATTTCAAACAAAAAGAAATTGAATGTGTCGGCACCTACTTTTCTTACGAAGCAAAAGACACTGTTTTTTTTGATACCCTGAATTTACATAACCACGATAACTTTGATGTAGCAAGTTTTAAACCTGATGTCATATTACATTGCGGTGCACTGACACATGTTGATTATTGCGAACACCATGAAGCCGAAAGCCATGAAAAGACGGTACATTCTACCAATAATATGATTGCTTTAGCAAAAGAAATAAATGCAAAATTAGTTTTCATATCTACAGATTATATTTTCGACGGCAAAGATGGTCCTTACTTAGAGAATGCAGTTTCAAATCCATTATCTGTTTACGGAAAACATAAATTAGAAGCTGAAAATGCTGTATTGCAGGCGAATCCTGACAATATAGTTATACGAATTACCAACGTTTACGGTGATGAAGAACGCGGCAAAAATTTTACATCACGCATCATCGAACAAATATTTGAACAACAAAAGTTAACATTAAAACTTCCGATTGATCAATACTCTACTCCTATTAATGCATTTGACATTGCACGTTGTTTGTACTTATTAATTAATGATAATAAAAACGGAATTTACCATATAGCAGGAACTGATTATATGAACAGAGTACAATTAGCTTTGACGATTTTAAAATATTTTCCGGAAGCAAGCTATGACCTCATTCCTATGACGACTACAGAAATCAATGCTGCAGCAGCACGACCTTTACAAGGTGGTTTAAAGAACCTGAAATTTATGACAGCATATCCTGACTTTCGATTTTCTACAGTAGATGACTATGTGAGTTATAAAAGTATGATGTTGGATGAATTTGAAAATGAATAGTGTTAAACTACTTTAACAATCATTACAACACCAAATACAAATAAACAAGCACCAACCACTTTTTTAATAACAGATAAATTATTTTCGGTAAGTCGTTGTTTCAGGTAATAGGCGAAACGCATTTTAAGCAAATCAAACAAGAATACCATAAACAAGATGCCAAAATAAAACAGGAAACGATCCGTAAAAGTATCATAATTTATTGTTACAGTGGTGTACATAGTAATCCACCAAACTGTTACAAACGGGTTAAACATATTTAGACTTATACCTTTTAGAAATGCCTGAAAGAGTGTTTTTACGCTTGTTACATCCTGTGCTTTTAAGTTAGATTTTGCAAAATATGTTACCAATCCAAAAACAATCAGCATTATTCCGCCAATTACACCAATTTGTGTTTTGATAGAGTCAAATGGAAATTGCTGCAGAATGGTTTCTACCAGATATATCAACACAATATCACTAATCAATACACCAGCAATATAGGACAAACCGCTACGCCAGCCTTTGGTAATCGTTATATCCGCCAATGCCAGAAATATGGGCCCGATAAGAAAACTGATGGTAATACCGCTGATGATGCCTTTTAAGAGTGGTTCCATTTACAACTCAAAGATAACTTCTTCTCTTGGAATACGCACGCGTCTGCCGTAAATTCCTTCAGGTTTTGCTTTACCAACAGAAACAATCATGCAAATTTCTGCTGCACGAGGTAAGTTCAAAAATTTCTTAACACGTGCACTGTCAAAACCTTCCATTGGACAAGTATCATAGCCTTCTGCCTGCATACTGAGCATAAATGTTTGTGCTGCTAAGGCAACACTTTTATGCACCACAATTCGCATGTCTGTAGCTGTAACCTGGCGCGGAACAGGCTGAAAAGCACCACCTAACGTTGATGCAATTTTTTTCAGTCCGCCGGTAATACCAGCAGGATCGGAAAAATACATGGCTGGTATTACTTTGGTATAATAATCAACGATAAGTTTGTGTCTTTTGCCTAAAACTGACGGAAAATCCTTTTTAGATTCTGCTAATATAAATGCGGCATGCTCTTTCCATTTGTCTTTTCTGGTAACGAAAACAATCAATTCGTTGGCTGTTTTTGCAGCGTTTTGACCAAGACAATATTTTGCTAGTTCCTCTTTTTTATCTTTAGATTTTACTCTGTAAAATTCCCACAATTGTAAATTGCTTGAATTAGGTGCCAGCAAAGCTCTGTCTAAGCTGCGGGAAACGGATGATTCATCAAAAGGTGCTTTATCATCGTAAATCCTGATAGAACGACGATTGTTTACTATTTCTTCAAATAACGCTGCTTCTTTTTTCATATCTGCAAATAACATTCATTTTTTTTAAAGGTTCAAAACTAAATGAGAAAAACTGGCAATGAAACAAATTATCGTAATAATTTATTAAACTTAATCAGACAAAATTATGAGTTTACAAAAATTAAAATTGTTTTACGCAAATAAATTAATTGAAATAGTATAAGAAAAACATTGAAAAATACTTAAAATGAAACTACTTACACATTTAATTTAACTTAATTGTTAATTTTTTATAAAATTTCTAAATTAATTTTAACATTTGGAATTTAATTAGTAAATTTAATGGGAACTAAACTGTTTTAGAACAGTACACTTACAAATCAAAAAAAATGTTTTAACTTCTTTGTTAGAATTTACAAATATTATATTTTATATATTTAACTATTAATGTAAAATAAAATTATATAGAAAATGAGAAAAATCCACTTAATGATTATTTTATTTAGCTTGATTTCGGTTCGTGTAAATGCACAAATTAAATTAGATGAAAATAAGGTAACACAATTTGCCAACGAAGTATTTTTGAATTGTAATCAATACAACACACCTCAATATTATGATTCCTATAAATATCAAATAAAAAAGATAGAAATTATTACAACGAACGAACTTTCTGAAATAGGAAAACCTGCAGTCTCCATAAAAACAATATCGTTGAAAAACAAGTGCAATGCAAATATCAAGCATGATAATGCCACCAACTTTACACCGGAGAACTTCAATCCGTTAAAATATTTTTTTCCGAAAAGCGAATCTGTCTTATATTTTCAGATTGATGACTCACAATATGTAATTGTTGTAAAACCTTATTGAAATATATTTAATAATTACAAACATAAAAACTTATTATAATGGGTATATTTATTACAAAAAAAATCTTGGAAAATCTAAAAAACTGCCTAGCTATTTTTCTGATATTTTCTATGTTTTCATTTTCATTTGCACAAACATATACGATGACAAATGGAACCAGTATAAGCACCTGTTCTGGTACATTTTACGATCCGGGTGGAACTGGCAACTATGGTAGCAATTTAAACAGAACATTTACAATTTGTCCTTCTACGCCAGGCAGTTATGTATCTATTTCATTTACCTCTTTTAATACTGAAAGTGGATTTGATTATTTATATATTTATGATGGAAATAATCCTAGTGCACCACTATTAGGACGATTTTCAGGAACTAGCTCACCAGGTGTAATTACTGCAACCGCTAGTAACACGACAGGTTGTTTAACCTTCAGATTTACCAGTGATGGCAGTGTTGAACGTCTGGGATGGGTTTCAACGATTAGTTGCACAACTACTCCTCCTACTTTACCACCACTTTGTGCTAATTTTGAACCGTTTTGTACAGGTACACAATATATTTTCCCTAATACTACTGGATTATCTTCACCAAACGGACCAAATTATGGATGCCTATCAACCCAACCAAATCCGGCATGGTTTTATATGCAGGTTGGTGTATCAGGTAATATTGAAATGGATTTATCACAAGTAGATGGGGCGGGTAATGGTATAGATGTTGATTTTGCTATGTGGGGTCCTTTTACATCCATTAATAATGCATGTACCAGTATTTTTAATGGTGTTGTTCCTGTTCAATCAAGTTATAACTCTCAAAGTGTGGAAGTGCTTGGACTTGGCATTCTAGGAGGTGAAAATTGTATTGGTGCCGTTGGAAGTTCAACACCTCCTTCAGCTCAGGCAGGACAAGTATATGTTGTTTTAATAACAAATTTTTCTAATCTACCTGGTTTTATAACATTTGAGCAAACAGGCGGTAACGGCGCAACAGATTGCAGTATTTTGTTTCCTTGTTCCATAAATAGTATTACAGCTACACCGTCCAGTTGTAACGCATCAAATCAATATAGTGTTTCTGGAACAATTTCAGTTACTAGTGGACCGAACTCGGGAAATTTAGTTGTTACAAATTCCTGTGGTGGGTCACAAACTATTCCGGCAACTGGTGCATCTTCATACAACTATACGATTACTGGAATAGCTGCTCCTTCAGTTGCAGGAACTTGTACCATTTCTGCAGAGTTTACTGCAAATTCGACGTGTGCTTTAACACAAACCTATTCCCAACCTGTTCGGCCAACAGCAAACGCAGGTGCTGATAATTCTATATCTTGCACGGTACCTTCTATACAAATTGGTACTCCTGCAATTGCCGGTAATACATATTCCTGGAATCCAGCTGTAGGATTATCAAATGCAGCTGCAGCTCAACCAAATGCCACTATTGCTAATACATATACAGTTACTGTTACAAATAATACGAATAGCTGTTCTTCTTCTGATCAGGTTAACATTACAAGTACAGGATCATTTCCTACTGCAAATGCAGGTGTAGATAAAACATTAAATTGTACAACACCATCTGTTAGTATAGGAACTCCAGCAATCTCGGGATACACTTACTCCTGGTCACCAGCTGCTGGTTTATCAAATTCATTAATTGCACAACCAACTGCAAACGCACCAAACACGTACACCCTAACTGTTACAAATACTGCAAATGGTTGCACAGCAACAGATGTGGTGGTGGTATCGAGAGATATTACAGCGCCAATTGCAAATGCAGGTTCAGACCAAATACTAACATGCACAAATCCAAGTTTACAAATAGGAACAGCAGCAATACCAGGAAATACTTATGCCTGGTCTCCGGCTTCAGGATTATCTAATGCTGGAATGGCTCAGCCAATTGTAAATGCACCTAACACATATACATTAACTGTTACAAATACAGCAAATGGTTGTACTGCAACAGATATCGTTGTAGTCACTAAAAATATCACACCACCTGTTGCAAATGCCGGTGCTAACAAAACACTTACTTGTGCAAATCCAACTTTACAAATCGGCACGGCCGCAACAGCAGGAAATACCTATTCCTGGTTGCCGGCAAATGGATTATCAAATGCAGGAATTGCTCAACCTATTGCAAATACACCAAACACCTATACATTAACTGTAACAAATACAGCAAATGGCTGTTCGGCGACGGATGCGGTGGTTGTTTCACAAAACATTACACCACCAACTGCAAACGCAGGTCCGGACAGAACCTTAACTTGTGCAAACACCTCATTTGTTATTGGAACGGCTGGAAGTGCGAGCAATAGCTATTCATGGTCACCGGCTTTCGGTTTATCTAATTCATTAATAGCTCAACCAACTGTGAGTTCACTAGGAACTTATACATTGACTGTTACAAATACGGCAAATGGATGTACATCAACGGATGCAGTGACTATTGCACAAAATATTACACCACCAACTGCCAATGCCGGTTTAGACAAGACTTTAACTTGTGCTATCCCTTCCATTCAGATAGGATCATCAGGAACTGCTGGGAATACCTACAGCTGGAGTCCAACCAGTAATTTATCTAATCCTAATTCATCTCAACCTTTTACAACAGCACCCGGTAATTATACAGTAACGGTTACTAACACTACCAATGGTTGTACCGCAACGGATGTAGTTAATGTTGCACAAAATATTACACCACCGATAGCGAATGCAGGAACAGATAAAACATTAACTTGTAGTAACACTTCATTTGTCATCGGAACAACAGCTGTTGCAGGAAATACTTATACCTGGTCTCCGGCTTTTGGTTTAGATTATGCTAATATTGCACAACCTGTTGTTTCTTCACCTGGAACCTATACCTTAACGGTTACTAATACAGTTAATGGTTGTACAGCTTCGGACCAGATTGTTATTTCACAAGATATCACACCACCGTCAGCTAATGCAGGACCAAACAAAACTTTGACGTGTGCAAATCCATCATTGCAAATTGGAACAGCTGCGATTACAGGAAATACATATACCTGGTCTGCAAATCCCGGATTATCTAATCCAAATATTGCACAACCAACTGTAAATTCTCCTTCAACTTATTCTTTAACTGTTAAGAATAATGCCAATGGTTGTATCGCAACAGATGCAGTAACTATTTCGCAAAATATTACACCACCTGCAGCTAATGCCGGAAATAATAAAACGCTAACCTGTACAAATACATCATTTGTTATCGGAACACCTGGCAGTGCCAGTAACACTTATTCCTGGTCGCCAGCTAATGGGCTTGATGATGCAAATTTAGCGCAACCTACCGTATCTGCACCGAATACCTATACATTAACGGTTACCAATACCGCAAATGGATGTAAGGCAACTGATCAGGTAATTATTTCTCAAAATATTACTCCACCAACAGCCAGTGCAGGTATAGATAAAACGCTAACTTGTGCAATTACCTCCTTACAAATTGGCTCACCTGCTATAGCCGGTAATACATATGCATGGGATCCTGCTTTATATTTATCAAATCCTCTTGCAGCACAACCTTTCACTACTGCTCCGGGTACTTATACGTTAACCGTTACGACTACTGCTAATGGTTGTACTTCAACGGATGAAGTAACCATAACACAGAATATTACACCACCAGTTGCAAATGCAGGAATTGATAAAACATTAACCTGTGCAAATCCATCATTAGTAATTGGTTCAACTGCAATTACAGGCAATACATATGTTTGGTCTCCTGCTGCCGGGCTTGACAATCCATTGATAGCTCAACCTACAGCTTCTGTACCGGACACCTACACGCTGACAGTAACCAATACTGTAAACGGATGCTCAGCAACAAATGCCGTCCTCGTTTCACAAAACATTACACCACCGGTTGCAAACGCAGGATCAGATAAAACATTAACTTGTACAAATACATCTTTACAAATCGGTACTCCTGAAATTATTGGAAACACCTATTTGTGGTCTCCATCATCAGGGTTATCTAATCCGGATGTAGCTCAGCCAAATGTGAATTCACCGGCAATTTACACCGTAACCGTTACGAATAATGCCAATGGCTGTACAGCAACCAATGACGTAAACATTACACAGAACATTACACCACCGGTTGCTAATGCAGGTATAGACAAAACACTTACCTGCACCAATACTTCTTATTTAATCGGCTCTCCTGCAACCAATGGAAATACCTATGCATGGTCACCAGCGTCAAACCTTGATGATCCTGCAATTGCACAGCCGAACGCATCCGGGCCGGGTAACTTTACATTGACCGTTACTAAAACATCGAATGGTTGCAAGGCAACAGATGCTGTTCTTATTTCTCAAAATATAACTCCACCGGTTGCAAATGCAGGTGCCGATAAAACATTGACTTGTACTAACACTTCTTTCGTTATTGGTACGGCTGAAATTACCGGTAACACCTATAACTGGTCTCCAGCATCAGGATTAGATGTTACATCTATCGCTCAACCTACGGTTTCAGAACCTGGTTCTTATATTTTAATCGTTAAAAATAATGTTAACGGTTGTATTTCGACCGACCAAATTACCATCAGCAAAAATATTACACCACCTGTTGCTGATGCCGGTGCCAATCAAACTTTAACTTGCACGAATCCAACTTTACAAATTGGTGCTGCTGCAATCAATGGAAATACTTATTTATGGTCGCCTGCCAACGGGTTATCTAATGCGGGTATGGCACAACCTGTTGCCAATGCTGCCAAAATCTTTACACTCACCGTTACAAACACCGCTAACGGTTGTAAAAGTACTGACAACGTAACATTGTCAATTGATACTATAAGACCGTTTGCAGATGCAGGTATCAGTAAAACTTTAACGTGTGCAACAACCAGCGTTAGTATTGGTACTCCTGCCGTAGCAGGAAATTCATACTCCTGGTCTCCTATTAATGGATTAAATAATCCTGCAATTGCACAACCTACAATAAATACATTAAACAACTATACGGTAACCGTAACTAAAAATTCTAACGGATGTAAATCTACTGATCAGGTATTTATCTTACAGAATATTACTACTTCTCAAGCGTTTGCAGGAAATGATTTAGTTTTAACTTGCTCTACTCAAAGTGTACAAATCGGATCGCCGGCAGAACCTGGAAATAGTTATTTGTGGAGTCCGGCTACAGGATTAAACAATGCAGCTTCAGCTCAACCTCTTGCCAATAAGCCAGGTACTTATACTTTAACTGTTACGAATCTTGTAAATAGTTGTACTACTAATGATGTTGTAAATGTCAGAATAGATACCTTAAAACCAGTTGCAAATGCCGGACTAGACAAATCATTGAACTGTGCAGTGAAAAGCCTGATAATCGGAACACCTGCAATATCCGGCAATACATACTCATGGCAATCTGCTCCCGGCTTGAGCAATAACGCAATTGCACAGCCTGCGGTTAATGTTACAGGAACATATTCATTAACCGTAACAAAAAATGCAACCGGATGTACTTCCAATGATGCAGTAACAATATCTATTGATACCATTCGTCCAATAGCAAATGCCGGTGAAGATCAGACATTCGGATGTCCGTATGAAAGTTTAACCGTTGGAACGTCTGCGTTACCAAATATGTCTTATACCTGGTTAAATGCACTTGGATTAAGTGAAAATAACGTAGCACAACCTACAACAGAAACAGCAGGCACTTTTGTTTTAGCTGTTGTAAATAGAGTTAATTATTGCAAATCAGCTCCTGATACAGTTGTTATCAATCCAAGAAATTGTGAATGCTCTTTCTTTGTACCAACTGCATTTTCTCCAAATAATGACGGCATCAATGATGTAATCGCTCCATTCAAATATTGTAATGATTACAGAGATTTTTCTTTCTCCATATTTAACAGATGGAGCGAGCTTGTATTCAAATCTGATGATATCATTAATGGATGGAATGGCGTTTTCAAAAGTGAATCACAACAAGTGGACAGCTATATCTGGACATTGGAATATTTTGACGTTGTGTACAATACCAAACGATTTGAGAAAGGTGTCTTTACGTTGCTGAAATAGTTATTTTACTTTAGCAGCTACCTGCGTATTTAAATCGGAAAAGAATTTTTCCATTTTATGATTAACATCTTCAGGTGTTTCCATTTCACCAATTTCAGAAGTGTGCTGTATCATTACCTGACTTTGTTCAAATAATTTTATTTGTAACAATTCTGAAAGGCGTAGTATCTGTAACAAAATAAATTCACGATGCTGGAATTCTTCACGCTGGTTATAAACCTTATAGGTGTAGCTTATAGTTATATTCAAACCCGCAGCCTGAATATTCGTCAAATGAACATCTATCGTTGAATTTTTAGTATATGGATATTTATACAAAATAGTTCTGATACCTTCCAGAAATTGTTCAATCTTAAACAATGGCGTATCATATGAAACAGATACTTCCGTCTTGTATTTTTTAAATACAAGATAGCCTTTATTATCAATGGTCATTTCCGACAATTTTGCATTGGCTATATAGACCAAAGAATCATCAGCGGTTTTTATGCGTGTTGACCGAAAACCAACCTCCTGAACAGTGCCTTCAAAATTATCCCCTTTGATGGTATCTCCTATTTTAAACGGTTTATCAATAAAAATCATTACTGAAGCGATAAAGTTTTTTACGGTATCCTGTGCAGCTAAGGCTAATGCCAGACCACCGACAGATAAACCTGCAATTATCGTTGCAATATTTACATCCAGTGTATTTAACACATAAAATAAGCCTAAAAATATGACGATGAACTTTAGAAATTTTTGTATCACTACTACAATCTGGTCATCCCATTGTGTAGTAGTTTTCTGTGCATATTTTTTTGCATAAAAAATAAAAAGCTCCACCAGTTTGTAAAAAATCAAGACCATTAATGTTGCAGCTACAAAATCAACACCTTTGATTACCGGAACTGCAAAGCCAGGATTAATAAATAACGTAGGAACAAAAAGCTGCAGAATTTTAAACCCAATCCAGACGGAAATCAGATTAGATGCCATTTTTAATTTATCGAGATCCTGAAATTCACTGACATATTTCTTAAAAATAATCTTATAAAAAATAAACCGGAATAAATATTTAAACAGGAAAATACACAAAAGGAAAATTGAAAAAATGATACCAATGCCAATCCATTGCCACGGATGTAAACGTAAAAACTCGTCATTCTGTTTGTATGGAAACCATTGTGCCCAGATATTTGTACCAAATGGAAATATCTTTTTGTGTAATTCAGGTATAGCATCAACAGTAGACTGTGAATAATACCATTTATCACCGGATTTTTCTACAAAAACCTGCGGCAATTTATCATACAACACAAAAATATGTCTTCGTTTTATGGAATCACTGTATTCCGGATCATCCGGAATTTTAGATAAAAGTGAATTCTGATCTACTTTAGCGTCCAGAATTTCTTTTAGCATAATAGCTGCATTTATTCGTTTTTTCTTGTTTGATATGTTAAAGGAATAAGATGCCTGAAGTTCATCATACGTGCTTTTCTTCATAAAATGAACGTGGTTATATACCACATCATAGGGCGAATTATTTGATTCCACCTGTGCAGCAAAACTCCAAAAACTGCTAAAAAACAAGAATAAAACAAGTTTATACTTTAAAATTTTCGACTTCATACTTCAAAAATACGCTAAAAAATGGCTTTTTTATCTTAAAAAATATTTTTTAAAAAAAATAATTAAAATAATTAGCATTGATAATCAATTAATTAAAAATTATTTTGTTAAATTTTACTACTATGTATTGCATAATTCATTGTTTTGTACTTATCTTTGTATCATCAATTACTTGGTAAACAAAATAAACAATAAAATAAATCACATGAACAATCTAATCATCGCAGCCTTGACATTTGTAATGTTACCTGCATTCGCCACCAACGCTTCTGCAAAAAGCACAAAAAACTGCAAAATTGACAGAAAAGAAATCATCGTTGAAAAAATCAACTTTACAGATGAGTTCTCAAAAAACACAGAACTACAGGAAGAAGCAACTTCTGTAGATGTTGACTACATTATTGAAGAAAATGGAAAACCGTATATCACTTTCATCAACAGCGACAGTCAGCAGGCAAAAAATGAAGTCGTTAAATTTATTGAGAGTGCTTCTTACAATTTTAATCCGATACCCGGAAAAGTATATTCTATGAAACTAACGTTGAATAAATAATTGGTCGAAAGTCGGGAGTCATGAGTCGTAAGAAAAATTCATGACAATCACTTAGACTAAATTCTACAATTCTATCATTCTTTAATTAAACAATTAATTTAAAATATGACAACATCATCACCATCAGCGTTCAGTATCGAAAATACAAAAGTTCAAATGCGCAAAGGCATTCTGGAATTTTGTATCCTCGGTATCATCTCACGCGGCGAAGTGTATGCTTCTGATATATTAGATGCACTGAAAAACGCGAACATGTTAGTAGTGGAAGGAACCGTATATCCATTGCTGACCAGACTTAAAAATGCAGGATTGCTTACCTATGAATGGAAGGAATCTACTTCGGGGCCACCAAGAAAATATTTCACGTTGACACAAGAAGGAAAAACCGCTTTTGAAGAATTGAAACAAACCTGGAACGAACTTTCAGATGCTGCAGATGCAGCTACCAATTATCATAAAAGTGAAAATAATTCTATCTAAATAAAAAATCATAAATCAACAACACAATAAAAAAACACGTCATGATAAAGACATTTAATATAAACCTAGCAGGACAAATCTTCAACATAAATGAAGACGCGTACGAACATTTATCCGGCTATTTCAACTCGCTTCGAACGTTTTATGCTAACGAAGATGACAAAGATGAAATCATCCGTGATATTGAAGCACGTTTTGCCGAGTTATTTCTGGCAAAAGGTAAAAATTACATCGTTACATTAGCAGATACAACGGAAGTTGTAAATATGATGGGAAACCCGCACGAATTTGATGAAGAAGCAAAAACTGAAAATACATCTTCTTACAGCAGCACTCAAAATACCACTTCCCTACAAGCAGCAAACGGTAAACGTTTGTACAGAGATTATGACGGCGGTTTAATTACAGGTGTTTGTGCAGGACTTAGCGCTTACTTCGGAATCAATGACGCCATTTGGTTGCGTTTACTGTTTATTGGTTTAACGTTTATTGGTATCGGCTCTCCTATTTTAATTTATATCATTCTTAGTTTGATTATGCCAAAAGCGGAAACAGCCGCTCAGAAACTGGAAATGAAAGGCGAACCTGTAACCTTAGATAATATCGTAAAAAGCATTAACGTTGAAACTGTCAACGTAAAATCAAAAGGAGTTTTCAATCAGATTATTTCTTTCTTCGGTGCCGGAATTATGATGTTCTTTAAAGTGCTTTTATGGATTGGAATTGCCTTTGCTATTTTCATAGGAAGTATTATGGTATTTTCTTTATTTGTAGCAGCAATTGTGTTTTCTGTACTTGCTCTATTTGGTATTCCAATTGCTAACAGTTACTATTTCAACAATGCATCTGACGGCTGGTTTTTGGGAATAGGTGGCCTGTTGGTCTTCATTACTCCAATTATATTTGGTATTGTGGCTATCGTACACTTGCTTTCCAAGAAAGTAAAACCATTGAAAAAATCTGTTGTTTTCCCATTAGTTGGCTTATTCTTCTTCGGATTATTATTATTGAATATAAGCGGATTTAATGCTAAGAAACTGGTAGCGGAGAAAAAGAAAATCAATCAAACATTTCCTTTAAACTATACGTTTAAATCAGACACCATTCAACTTACTATCAATCCTGAAATTGAAGATGAGTATTACGAAAATGTAAATATCAACGGCCTTGGCGATTTGTTTGAATTCATTAACGATCATGATGATAAATTCTTTCCTGTGGAAATTGAAATTTACCCTAGTGCCAGTGACTCGTTTACTGTAGTGAAAGAATTTTCTGCCAACGGAACTGATGATAAAGATGCCATTAAAAATGCAACCTCTTTTACACATGTAATTTCACAAAACAACAATAAATTAGTTATCGATCCATACATTCAGTTTGCCGACAGTAAAGTAAAATTCAGAAATCAGAAACTGAAAATCAAAGTGTATGTTCCGGAAGGTAAAGTAATTCGCTGGGACGCACGCACCGAGAAATATATGGATGTAGACAAACTGGCTATCAATTGGGACAATGTTACAGGTGCAGTTCCACCGGTGCCGCCATTGCCGCCATTGCCGCCGCTTAGCAATCATAAAATTGAAATTAAAACGAATAAAAACGGTGACTCTTCTTCTTCTAAAATTGTCATCAATATAGACTCAGATAACGGAGATTTAAATGCTGCTCTGGATAAAGCTCAGCAAAAACTGGATGAAGCCAGAGAGAAAATTGAAGAAGCAGAAACGATTGATATCTCTGATGAGTTTGATGTAAATTTTGACGAAAGAATGACGCGCCAACATTATATCTTCAAAATGGTAAACGGTGAATTAATCGCCATCGACTAACTCTTAAAATTTGTTAAAGGCAGGCAACTTTGTAATAAGTTGCTTGTCTTTAAGACAAATAAAAATAAAATACAAAAAGTTCTATTGAACAATAACTAAAAATAATCTAAACACTTTAAAACAAAATACAATGAAATATCAGCACACATAGGTAAAGCTAACCTAAATGTCAGATAAGATATTCCATGTTCACTAATTAAAAACAATTAAAAACAAAAACATGAAAAAGTTATCACTTATGATAGCCCTGGGCATTGCTTGCTCAATTGCTATCGCAAAACCAACCGTAAATGTATCTCAATTTGAAACGTATTCACAGCAAATGCAGGACATGTCTGCTAAGTACATCAGTGAAAAAAAGTTTGACAACGCTAACAAAACCATCGAAGCCTGGTTGAACAGCTACAACTTATTATCTGAGAAAGAAAAAGCAAGCTACGCGCCTGTTTATGCAAGCATTATGTACAAGAAAGCCTGTGCATTGACACAAAAAAATGAAATGTTCTACGCGTTAAAAGCATTGAAAGAAGCAGTAAAAGCAGGCTTCAACAACAGTACTCAAGCGCAAAACGATCCGAATCTGGCTCAATTGAAAAGCTATGATGAATTCAACAAAATTTTAAAATCTATCAAAGCCTAAGCAGTTTTGGTTTAATTCTTAAAGTTTAAAAAATGTTATGCGAATCCTGGGCTTATGGCTCAGGATTTTTTGTTCTTAAAATAGATGCTAAAACTAGTACAGCTTAATGTCGTATAAGTTGAGCTGGCAGAATGTCATCCTGTCCCGAACTTGATTCGGGATTGTTTCAGGATCTGACTTCTGCATCTGAAAAAATATAGTACCTTTATACCAGTTAAATAAATAACAATGGACATTTTTGTAGGTAGTCTTCCGTTTAAAATAAAAAGTGATCAGTTAAAAGCCTTATTTGAAGAATTTGGTGAAGTGGAATCCGTAAAAATTATTATGGATAAAATTACGCGTCAGAATAAAGGTTTTGGATTTGTGGTCATGCCCAATCATCACGAAGCAAAATTGGCCATTGATGCCTTAAATGGCAAAGAAATAATGGGACGAACGATTATCGTTACTGTTTCAGAAGAAAAAGAACCAGACAATAAGAAAAAGAAATTCGGAAAAGGCGGCACCAATTTCAAAGGTGATTTTGATAAAGCAAAAAAAGAATTTCCCGGCAAGAGTGGCTTTCAGCGCGGCTCAACAAGAGGCGCAGGTGCATCACGCAGCAACCCAAAAGGCGGTGGTCGACGAGGAAGATAATTTCTTAAGAAATAAATAAAAAGCAAGAAGATAAAATACTTCTTGCTTTTTTATTACTTGTTACTTATTCCTTTTTCCTTACAACTTATTCCTTACGACTGTATCCTGTCATACTCTTCCATCGTCATTACTTCCACATGTCGGTCGTCTAAGAAAATTTTATCGCCGCAGGCTAAAATATTTACAGTAAGGTTCGTTATAGAAACCGGCAATCCCTGTTTTAAGATGCCTACGTTATTATGCTGCAATTTACTTGGGTCAAAAATAATTACCATACCAGAGCCAATCACTTCACATTCCGCAGCATTTCGAATAATCAGTCCGGTATCTTCCGCCAATCCTAAGCCTAATAAGGTTGGAAATGCAGCCACCGCTTCCGTCAACCTGCCGAATCTTCCGCGCTGAATAAAATGCGTATCAATAATCACATCCGGCAAAAATCCCATGCCATCCCGCATATTCACACCGCCTTTAAATAAAGCTTCCGTGCTATGTCCGCCGCTAATCATTTCCACACTCATACACATGGCACCGGCACTGGTTCCTGCCAGCACAAAAACTTCGGTTGCTAACTTTCTTCTGATAATATCATGCAACGTCGTACCACCAATTTTATCTACTATCTTAGATTGGTCGCCACCTGAAAACATCACGCAGTTCGCTTCAGTGATCAATTGTAAAAATTCCGGCGTATCTGATTGTTCACGCTCGCGAATATCGATAATAGAAATATTTTTGCAACCCAGTTTAGTGAATGCATCCATATAATTTTCTCCAACTTCTCTGGGTATACTGGAAGCTGTCGTAATTACCACAATCTTAGCATCCTTACCGCCGCTTTCCTTCAATACATTGGCTAAAATTCCTTTACTTATAAATTCATGGGTGTATTTTTCATTTACACCCATTCCTTTATCTTCATTTCCGCCAATCGGTATCAGTATTCCTCGCATAATTTAGTTTAAGTGATAAAATCTGCTGCAATTTATTCTTATTTTACAAAAAATTGCTACTTTACTAAAGTATTTTCAAAATGAATTAAATAAAAAGCAAATCCTCATTCCGTCGTTCTTAAACTTTGGACAGGAAATTTCAGAAAATGCATTATACACTTTTACCGAAAAATTAAATAAAATAAAAACAACCAAACGTTCCATATGAAGATTAGAGAAATCAGAGCCATGCGCGGACCCAATTACTGGTCGATCAGAAGACACAAGTTAATTGTAATGACGCTTGATTTACAGGAATACGAACAAAGACCAACCAATACTATTGATGGTTTTCTCGATAGATTAAAAACAATGTTTCCCACCATGATTTCTCATCGTTGTTCCGTGGGTTGTGAAGGCGGATTTTTTCAACGTGTGGAAGAAGGCACTTGGATGGGTCATGTTATTGAGCATATTGCCTTAGAAATACAAACGCTGGCAGGCATGAATGTTGGCTTTGGCAGAACCAGAACCTATGGCGAAGAAGGCGTTTACTTTGTAGTGTTTGATTACATGGAAGAAAAAGTAGGCATTTATGCAGCAAAAGCTGCCGTTCGTATTGCAGAAGCACTCACCAACAACGAAGACTATAATTTAGATAAAGACATCAGGGAAATGCGCGAAATGCGCGAAGAAGAACGACTCGGACCAAGCACCGGTTCTATTGTGGAAGAAGCTTTTTCACGTGGCATGCCCTGGTTTCGCTTAAATAAATATTCTTTATGTCAGATTGGATATGGTGCCAATCAGAAAAGAATTCAGGCAACCGTAACCAGCCAGACCAGTTCTATCGGTGTGGAAATTGCCTGCGACAAAGAAGATACCAAATACATGCTCGACAAAGCGGAAATTCCGATTCCGAAAGGTGAAGTCGTGAAATCCGAAGAAGGATTGAAAGATGCGATTGATTATCTTGGTTATCCTTTAGTAATTAAACCTATCAACGGAAATCATGGCCGCGGCATTACCATCAACATACAAAACTGGGACGAAGCCTTGTTTGCGTTCAAAGCAGCCAAAGAAATTTCTCGCTCCGTCATTGTAGAAAAATATATTGTCGGTGATGATTATCGCTTGCTGGTGATTAATTATAAATTAGTGGCTGCAGCCAAACGCTCACAGGCACATGTAATCGGCGATGGCGTTTCTACCATTCAACAATTAGTGGACGAAGTGAACAAAGACCCGCGACGTGGTTACGGACACGAAAAAGTATTGACGCAAATTCACATCGACAAGATGACGGAAGAAATTCTGGAAAATAAAAAATTAAAACTGTCGGATGTGTTGCCGAAAGGTGAAAAATTAAATTTAAAAGATACCGCAAACCTTAGCACCGGCGGCACGGCCACCGATGTGACCGACATCGTGCATCCGTATAATGTGCTGATGGCAGAGCGTATTTCAAAAATTGTTGGATTGGATATTTGCGGCATCGATTTAATGACCACTGATATTTCTGTGCCTACCAACGAAACAGGCGGCGCTGTATTAGAAGTCAATGCTGCACCTGGTTTCCGTATGCACATCGCTCCTTCTGATGGTTTGGCGCGCAACGTGGCAGCCAACGTGATAGACATGTTGTTTCCACCGGGAACACCGGCGCGTATTCCGATTGTTGCCGTGACAGGCACCAACGGAAAAACCACTACCACACGTTTGATTGCACACATGGCAAAAATGAAAGGCCACTGTGTTGGTTATACCACCAGTGATGGTGTGTATATACAAAATATGATGGTAATTAAAGGCGATTGCACGGGACCAGCCAGCGCCGAGTATGTATTGCGCGATCCATCGGTAGATTTTGCCGTGCTGGAAACAGCGCGCGGTGGTTTGCTGCGTGCAGGTTTGGCGTTCGACCATTGTGATATTGGTATTGTAACGAATGTAGCTGCCGACCATTTAGGTTTAAAAGGAATTCATACCATTGAACAAATGGCAAAGGCAAAAGCCGTGATTCCTGAATCGGTGTTTCCGCATGGACATGCAATATTAAATGCCGATGATGAACTGGTATATAATATGCGTAAAGATTTAAAATGTAATGTTGCCTTCTTTTCGATGAATGAAAATAATAAACACATCAAAGCGCATATGAAACGCGGTGGTTTGTCTGCTATTTATGAAGAAGGATATATTACGATTTGCAAAGGCGAATGGAAAATGCGTATTACCAAAGCGGTGAACGTGCCACTCACCTATGGCGGCCGTGCTACCTTTATGATACAAAATGTGTTACCTGCGGTGCTGACCGGTTACCTGCGTGGTTTTTCATTACAGGATATTAAGCTGTCGCTGGAAACCTTTATACCATCTGCGGCACAGACACCGGGACGGTTGAATATGTTCAACTTCAAAAACTTTGATTTGTTGTTAGACTATGCGCACAATCCTGCAGGTATGCGTGCCTTGCAGAAATTTGTAGAGAATATTGAAGCAACTATAAAAGTAGGTATGATAGCAGGTATTGGCGACAGGCGCCGTGAAGACAATAATGAGATTGGAAAAATTGCTGCGGAAATGTTTGATGAAATTATTATACGCCAGGACAGAAATTTGCGTGGCCAAACTGCGGAAGAATTAATAGAGATGCTGAAAGAAGGTATTTACAAAGACCATCCTGATAAAAAAATTACGGTGATACCAAATGAATCAGAAGCGATTGATTATGCATTTAAAAATGCACCAAAAGGATCCCTGTTGGTGTTGTGCAGCGATGTAGTGCCGGATGCTTTAGCACAAGTGATGAAATACAAAGAAGAAGAAAGCGAGCATTTGTATAAGTTCAATAAAAAGGATATTCCGAATTTGCATGATTAGCAGCATCATGCCACGATTATCGTGGCATGATAAGAACCTATTGGTGTCTTCACCAACCGATACCATGATATAAATTTGGTTGTAGTGGATACCAACCATTAGAATAATAAAAAGAAAACCTATGAAAAATATTATTTTAACAACGATATTATCACTTTCCATCTCAATTGTTTTTTGTCAAACTAAAATTAACCTTGATAAACTTTATGAATTTAGGAATTCTTCAACTGGAAATATTCCAAAATTAGATTGGCTTGCAACTGATGGACAATAAGGAAATGACACAGAATTATCATATATAACATTTGAAAGAAAAAAACCCGCTCAACTATTGACTTATTTTTATAATCCAAATGATAGCCATAATCAACACACAAGAATTCTATTTAGTTTTAATGATAGAGATAATCCAAACTTATTAGAAGATGATATCTTAAGTTTTTTAGGAACACAAAAAGAACTAAAAATGAATTTTGTTGGAAATAAATTTATTATTGTATACAAATACAAAGGTGATATACTTTCTATCGAAAGTATAAAGAATAGCATAAATGGTACGTTTGATTATTTTATTTGGCTATATGACTTTTATGATTACCAACAAAATATTAAAAACTGAGTGTAATCTATGGTATAATGTCCCAAAACTCCCTCGCCCGTGACAGGTATTTTAGCTTAGTATAGCTACAGCGTGGCAAGAGTCACCTGTCAACAACAATACAAAATGAAGCTGGAATAAGACTAAGCAGTATGGCAGTAGGCAGGTGAAAACACCATGCCGAGAACGAGTTCATCGTGCCACGATAATCGTCGCACGATGAACTCGAAATTTCTATTTCAAATCCCAGCTCTGGTTCATAAAGGAAATACCGTGGTGGTGTGTTAAATCGAACTGTACAGGCACAATTGACACATAGCCGTTTTCTAAAGCCCAAACATCGGTGTCTTCACCCTGGTCGTGGTTAACGAATTTGCCGGTCAGCCAGTAGTAATTCTTTCCATTCGGGTCGCGGCGTTCATCAAATTCTTCTTCCCATTTTGCATTCGCCTGACGACAAATTTTCATGCCTTTAATTTCACTCAACGGCAACTTCGGAAAATTCACATTCAGTAATGCATCTTTGGTCAAACCCGTGTTCAGCATATTGCGTACAATCTTTTCTACATATACTTTTGCAGCAGAAAAATCAGCCTCAAAAGAAAAATCCAGCAACGAAAATCCAATAGCCGGAATGCCATCTATAGCTGCTTCCATTGCTGCCGACATGGTTCCGGAATATATTACATTAATAGATGCATTGGAACCATGATTGATACCGGAAACACATAAATCGGGTTTGCGGTGCAGTATCTTATCAATCGCAATTTTCACACAATCTACCGGTGTGCCCGAACACTGATAAGACGGAATACCTAAATCCTGAAACACCTCTACTTTCTGCAAGCGCAGCGGATCGTGTATCGTGATGGCGTGTCCCATGCCCGACTGCGGACTATCCGGTGCCACTACGGTTACATCGCCAAAAGGCATCACGGCTTCTACCAAAGCACGAATTCCCGGTGAAATTATTCCATCATCATTGGTTACTAAAATTACTGGTCTGCTCATAACACAAAGTTACAAAAATGCTTTCTTAAAACGGTCTTAAATTATTAAACACATAAACACATAGATTCTTTTTGTAGACATCACCGGAAGTCATATTCATTTTCGTTTCTACTTAGAAAACAGAAGCCCGCCTGAGGCGAGAACTCTTTTTTCTTATTAACACGCTTGCTTTCGCATGAACCGTAAAGTCTTTACAGATTAAATAGTTAAAAGGCTATGTGTCTATGTGTTTAAATATTAAATGCATTTCTTAAAAAATACCTGATTTTTATGTAGGTTTGTTTGCATGAGTTCAAAAGTGAAAAATATATTAATTGCTGTTTTAATTATATTGGTTGCCTGGCTGGGCATTAAATTATTCGTTAACGATTTATTTTCAAGGAAAGACAACTCTACGGTGGACAGCACCATTGTGGTACAGCGCATACAAAAAGTGATGAAACTGGTAACGGTAGAAGGCAACTATGCAGAACTGATGCGCTACAATGATTTTGAATACATTGATTTTCCGGGCTTTCGAAAAGATGCTATTCTAAAAGTAGATGCAAAAGTGTCTGTTGGTTATAATTTGGAAAAATTAAAAATTACAACGAACGAAAAAGAGAAAACGATTGTTATAGAACAAATGCCGAAACCTGAAATTATTTCCATAGATACGGATATTAAGTTTGAAAACCTGAGCAGCGGTTGGTTTGCGGATTTCAGTGAACAGGAATTATCTAAACTGAATAAGCTGGCAAAAGATAAAATCAGAGACAAAGCACTCAGTACAGAATTAATAAAACAAGCCGAAGAACAAAAGAAAGATGTGATGGATTTGATATTCTATATGGCTCATCAAAACGGCTATAAAATCATGGTAGAAGGAACGGAATTAAAACCAGTAGGAATAGTGAACAATTAACAAGGAATGGTTTTATTCAATAATTCAACAACCCAATCATTCAATAATTAATTAAAATGGAAGCCAGTATCATCATCACCATCGGAATCATCTTACTCGTTGTAGGATTGGTGAGCTGTGTCTTGCCACCGCTTCCGGGTCCGCCGATTGCTTACATTGCCTTACTGCTCTCCTATTTCGGATTGCATACTACAGAAGAATTACCGGTGTGGCTGCTCATCACGTATGCCGTTATCATTTTCATCATTTCTATCTTAGATAATTTCATTCCGGTTTGGAGCACCCAGAAATTTGGCGGTACCAAAGCAGGTATTCGAGGTTGTTTTATTGGAATTGTTGCCGGTGTTATCTTCGCTCCTTTTGGTGGCATTTCCATAATAATTTGTCCATTTTTGGGCGCATTGATTGGTGAATTAATTTCAGGTCAGAAAATGGATATTGCGATAAAATCCGGCATCGGTTCTTTTGTCGGTTTTCTGCTTACCAGCGGCATCAAAATAATTTTAGTACTGATGATTTGTTATCATTTTTTCAAAGCCGTATTTTAGAATAGAGGCAGTAGACCGCAGGCATAAGACAGAAAAAGGCATGAATAGATTTCAAAACTTATATTTAGGCAGCGTGTTCAGGCAAAACAAAATCTTATTTGTTTTCATACTATCGTTTATTGGTTTCCAATTGTATTTTAATCAGAAACGCATTCATTCCTTTCCGTGGTTTGTCTGGGATATGTATTCACGACCGGCCACTTTGCCCGACACCATTACGCAAACAGAAATTTTTGCCGACGGAAAACGCTTAAACATTACGGCATTGCCAATTTGGGAAGAGCTGAGTGTGCTGCATACGTACAAAATGTACAACTGGCAACGCATGAATAATTTTAAGGATCCGATGAACGAGGTTGTCATAAACAGAACCAAATTTTTTCCGGAAAAAGTGTATCATTTTGCCGCCTGGAAAATCAACAACCATCCTGAAGAAGCTGAAACCTACCCTACCTGGTTAAAACAATATTTAGAACAATGCTTAAATAAAAAAATCAACACACTCGAACTTAGAGATGTGCAGTATAGCTATACCAATGAGAAATTTGAAGCGGTAAACAAAAGCTGGTCTGTATTAAACGTAAACCCATGAAAGCAATATTTAACTTTCATATCCGCAACAGAAACACCTTTGCAAAAATAGTGTTTGGCTATTTTTTAGTGTTACTAATTTATCGCTATTACAGTAGTACGTTTCTGATTTTTGCCGTTGGTCAGCCAATGAAAGGTCCGGAATTGGATTATGCATTCTGGCTGAGCCATCTGACAGGATTTCCGCATTTCATTATCCAACATGATTGGGCAAGCCTGCTAATTGATTCAGGTGTGGTCATTTTTGCGCTGGCTTGTTTTTTATCAGACAAATATCGCAACGTCTTTTGTATGCTGTTGATGTTGTTCTTTTTTGTACAACGAATCACGTTGGAATCGTATGCCTGTTCCCATTCAAAAAGCATGAGTACGGTGTTTATTGCACTGCTGCCTTTTTATTTTAAGAAAGAAACTACGTTTACATTGGTAGCCGAATTCAGCCGATATTTTCTTATATACGTGCTCGTCGCTTCTGCCTTTTATAAATTCTATAACGGTGGATTATCAGATCCGTCCAATTTTGCAACGGTGTTAGTCAACCAGCACAGCGATTTAGCTATATTGAATCCAACGCATATTTGCTATAAGATAGCCTCATTTTTAATAGCTCGACCTGCAATAGCAGGAATTTCTTATGTGCTGCTGTTTTTAACACAGGCAATTTTCATCATCGGCTTTTTTACTAAAAAATACGATCGATTACTTTTTATCGCTTTATTTATTTTTGCCGTGATGACCTATTTTATCATGAGAATATATAACTTAGATATTACAATACTCGGATTATACCTGTTATTATTCACATCTAAAAAAACAGAACCATGATACTCAGAAATACGCTACTTATTATTTCTTCTTTCTTGTGTCTGCAAAATAGCTTTGCACAAACGACACCAAAAACAACGGTAAAAACACAAAGCGGAACCACCACTATAAAATCAGGCAATAATAAAATCACCGTACAACCGGGCTCTTCCAATCCTGCCGCCAAGAAGTTTAGTTTTACCGGAAGCTATACGATGAAATTCACCTCAAAAGATAAGAAAGGAAAAACTTCGACAGGTGAAATAAAATCTGCGTTTGATGAGTATAAAATGGCGACCATTCCAACATTTTCTGACGATAAGGAAATGAATTTACGCAGTATTTTTGATCTGAAAGAAAACACCATGACGATGCTGTTTGTGGACGTAAAGAAAAACAAGAAAAACGGTATGATGATGAAAATGCCGAAAGTGACCGTTTCAGGAAATACAGCAACCACACCGGTGACCAGCACCATACAAAAAACCGCAGAAACTAAAATTATAGACAGCTACAAATGCACGAAATGGATAATCAGTTACAGTGATGGCGCAAAATGCGAATCCTGGGTAACCAAAGACATTACGTTGAATTCTGCAGAATCCGTTTCTTATTTCAACACCGGAATGAAAGGAAAAAAATCGCCTATCAATACGGAATGTGCCAATATCAACGGATGCGCGATAGAGTCTTACTATACTTCCAGCGACGGCACTACTGTGTTTATGAAAACAACGGATATCAAAAAAGGAAAACCGGATGCTTCGTTTTTTACGACCAGCGGATATGAAATTACGGATGTTACAGGCATACAGTTTTTCAAGTAATTTTTTATCACTTCTTTAACAATAAAATGATTTCGCACGAAATCTAAAAATTGTATTTTTGCTGAAACCTTAAATTTCCTACAATGCCTGTATTAGATTTTGATAAATTTAAAGAAGATTTTAGTCTCCATAATCACCGACCAAGAGTATTTTCCTGGCCGTTTTTTGGTACATTAATTTTTAGTGCCGGCTTATTCATCTTGTATAAATTAAATCAGTACATCGACCCTTGGCAATCCTGGAGACAAGCATTAGGCAATGCCACCAATTTTTGTGAGATGAATCGCTTCGATCAGTTAATCGTACAGCCTTCCAACACATGGTCTAATTTAGGCTATATCATCGTTGGGCTGATGTTTATAAGCATTGCGAAGAATGATCACAAATACGAACACAGACATCACGTAAATAATTTGCTGGCGAAGTTTCCGGGATTCTCTTATCTCATTGGATTTTCTGCCTTATACATGGGTTTTGGAAGTTTTATGTATCATGCAACCCTGACCTTTTTCTTTCAGAAACTGGACCAGACAGGCATGTATTTCTTATTTATTTCTTTTCTGGCCTATGTTTTATTTAAACTGTTTCCGCAAATAAAATTCAGAGGAAAGACATACGTATCCAATAAGTTTTTTATCATAGCTGCCATTGTCGTACAATTACTTTTCTTTTTCTTTTTATGGAAATTGCCGGTTAATATATTATTTCCTTCGCTGACCATATCTTTTTTCATTGTCAATTTTATTCTTATTACCAAAGTGAAAAATTCTAAATCAATAATCAGCTTACTTAAAGCATCCTTTATAACACTTTTGATTGCTTTTTCCATTTGGGTGCTCGACATTACAAATAAACTTTGTTCACCTAACAGTATTTTTCAGGGACATGCAGCGTGGCATTTACTGAACACGGCAAGTATCTTTTTAGCCTATCTCTATTACAGAAGTGAAACGTTTTTGTCGCCTGAAGAAAAAGTGGCAGTAGAATCTGTTTAAACTTGGCACGTTTTTTAGGTATATTTTCATATATTCTATTTTATGCAAAAGAGATTTCTTATCCTTCTAATTACAATATCGTCGGTTTTTTTCAGTAGCTGCGATGCTGTATTACAAAACATTCAAAAGTCACAACAAGCACAAACCGCAGCCAATCAGGCAGCCGGCAAAGCACCCAAACGTTCTTACACGCTATCATTACCAGCCAACAAAGACCGAATTTTACCGGATGGCTTTGCACCCGGCGATATTATGGTGACCAATCCGAATCCATGGGGCATTCGTTATAAAGATTACATTTATTCAGATTTTGATATCACTACAGAATATTATAAAAAAGGCGCACCCAACTGGGACGGCTCTAAGAAAGACCTGATTATGGATATCATTACACCAAGAAACGATGCCGAAAGAAACAGACCTTGTTTTGTCTTTTTATTCGGCGGTGGTTTTGCAGGTAAGTTTGATGACTGCACACAGGAAATTGGCAAAGGAATGGCACAAAAAGGATACGTAGTCATCCTTGCAGATTACAGGGTTGGATTTAAAAATGCTTTACTGGCCGGACAATGTGTCGGAGATTTTAATTCCGGAATGTATCCTGCGTTTTTGCGTTCCGTTCAGGATGCACGTTCTGTAGTTAGATATTTAAAAGCAAATGCTGAACGTCTCGGTATTGACAGAAACCAGATTTTCGTGAGCGGTCAGAGTGCAGGAGCATTAACAGCCATCGGACTTGGATTAATTGACAACAATACTGCACCTAAAAATATCCTGGAACAAATTGGCGGAAATATGGACCCGATGAATGACAATATGCAATTCAATTCTAATGTAGCCGGAATTATTTCTATGGCTGGTGTAGTGATTGACCCGAATCTGATCATCGGCAAAAAAATAAGCACACCGATG
Source organism: Chitinophagales bacterium (assembly GCA_044357355.1). Classification (GTDB taxonomy): domain Bacteria; phylum Bacteroidota; class Bacteroidia; order Chitinophagales; family JADIYW01; genus JADJSS01. The sequence continues at coordinate 1,593 of JBIKPT010000009.1, read as the reverse complement.
AATTTTATACATGGCACCTGTGATGAATTGCTGGATATGAATTCCGGAAGTCCTTTCCGATGTGCAGACAGAAAAACTTTTCCAATTGTATATGGCGGTGCTGCTATTTATGAAGCATCGAAATTAAATAACAATCCGGTATCTCTAAACATGATTTGTAATGGATCACACAGTATGAGTTCACTCGGTTATACTAATCTGATAGAACTTTTAAGTGAATTCACCTACAGTGTAATAAAAGGAAATCCAATCACCGGAAAAAAAATTATACCAGCACAAAAAGGCGTTTGCAATAAACCGGAACTTTGTAAATAAAATCAGATATTATCCATATCCAGGTATTTGAATTTCAAAAATCGTTTGATATTAAACGTAGCTTCATTTGACTCTTTGATGGCTGTTGACAAAGCCGTATTTAAATCATCGTGATACTCGGATTTGTTTCTCAGATAAATATGCACATAGTATCCGTTTTCTTTAGTAATCGTATATCCGAGATATTTAAAATCAGGGTTTGTATCCACCATATTATAAATCACTTTACAATTGGTCCAGTCATAACTTAAACGCTTTTTATCGGCACTTGGAAATCCTATTAATACCACATCTGCATTTACATTATTAAAATACGTATCCGATAATTTATGTGTGGCAAAATAAGCATCCGTCAGACCGTTATAATCATAGCATTTTGCTTTTACATAATGCGGAAAAACACCGGCATCGCCAAACAGTACTTTTATTTTTTTATTATCGATATCCTTTATTTTATTGATATTTTTAGCCAGCATGTAATGCGAACGCGGTACAAAGAATGCTGATCCGGCATTATTGGTGATAGAAGCCAGTTCAATAAAATTCTCATCATACAACCCTTTAGAAAAAATTATAAGATTTAAAAAACCTGCGATTAAAGCGATTTTAACTTTATCTAAATGATTATTATTTTCCAGTTCAATGATGGCAAAAAGTATAAACGGAAAGAACAACTGGAACGGAAACCTGTCGGCAAAATTCATTACTAAAAAGGATTTACCGTACAATCCGAAAAAGATTATAAATGAAACTGTTCCAAGGAAAAACAACAGCTTTGTTTTTCTGAAAAAATAAAACACCAATCCTGCGCAAATAAGATAATACCAGGAAGTATACATGTTAAATATAAAAGCAAATTTACCGAATTGATTATCCATGACTTTGTGATAAAACGGCAATGGAAATAACAATCCGAAATACAGGTATCTAAGCACGAAGTAAACCAATCCAACAAGCGCGACAACGGTGATGGCTTTGTAATTTATTTTAATTTTTCTGTAAAACTTAAGGTATGCGAAATAAAAAAAAGCATAAATAGCACCTTCCGGTCTTGTTAAAGTAAGGAGCAGACACAATAGCCACAACCACCATTGTTTTTTCAAAGTGATCTCTTCTTCTTTTAAAATAAAAAAAGACTCCAACAATAACCAGCACCACAAAATGGTTTCCAAACCTGAAAATGCATGCACATATACCTGCCAGTTGGTCACAATAATAAGAATTGCAAATAAGGTAATTTTACCTGAACTCGTTTTCTTATAAACTCTGTAAATAAGC
>JBIKPT010000251.1:0-3093 GCA_044357355.1 Chitinophagales bacterium | reverse complement strand
TTTCCAAATCAAGCGTATAATTTTTTTCTTTTGAAAAGAATTTAAGAATAAGGTTTTCCGTTTCATAGGAAGATGACTGTTTTTTAAAATAATACTGAACACTGGCTCTTTTATAATGGATGTAAGAGTAGTTTTTTAATTCAAAGTGTATTAGCAGATTCAGTAACTTTGCAAAGTTGTATAAGTCGGGACGCTCATCTTCCGTATAATCATTCAGCAGCGCATTTATCTTTTTCATGGCTATGTCAAAATTTCCGGTAGTAAAATAATAATAGGCCAGCATATATAAGAAAGTGCTTTTATAAGATGGAGTCAGGATATCTTTATATCTCTTCAGTCCGTTTTCAATTTCCATAATTATAGTACTTGCTATTGTAAACTGTTTTTTTTGAAGATAGTTGGATAATTCTATACTATAGGAGAAATTAAAGATTTGAGCGGAAATACGGTGGTAGTATAATTTTTCAGTAAGTATGGTAACTTTTCTTACATTTTCCAATTCCTTGTAGAATATCTTTTCAGGCATGTCTTTCGAAATCGAAATTATCCTGGCATATGTGTTTATATACTCCACAAGATGTTCTTCTTTATAAAACGGATTGCTTTCAAAAAGCGAAATTATTTTTTTATTGTATTGTAATTCTTCTTTTTTATTTCCGTGTACATAACACCACATGGCATAAATCTGATAATATTTTATTTTTCCATCCAGCGAAAGTGCCTTATATTCTTTATCCAGTATAGGATGTTTCATTAGTTTGTCAAATGATTTTATTTCCCTGATGTTTCTTGTTTTGGCCGCTTCTATCCTGATTTGATTAGCCTGATTATACAAGTTATAATACTCAATGATTACTTGCAATTTTATACTGACTTCCGCCATTTCGCGAATGATTTCCAGTTCCGTTCTTTTAAGTGCAGGAAGATAATGGTATACGAGTTTTTCGTACTGTAATATTTTTAATAATGAAGAAAATAATTCAGTATTTCTCGCAATTAAACCGGCTTTATAAATCTCTTTCCTGCATTGTGTAAAGAGGCTTTTATAGTATAATATCTCTATGGCAGAAATACTTTCATTTAGTATAATCTGTGCAGATTTTCCGGAATGAAACAGTACCAGACTTTTTAAAATCAATTGATACAGATAGTTCATGTCAGCTTTAATATAGCTTGTATCTTTTCCTGTTGATTTTAATGATGCAGTCAATTCGTTTGCATCATAATTTTCCATTTTTTCGAGAATATCAAAAAGTACCGTATACTTATTTTCTCCTTCTATTACATGCCGCGAGCTATAAATTTTGAATTGCCTTTTTTCAGACATATTCATTGATTTAATTAATTCAAAAACAGCAGGATATTTCATTGTTTTGTTAATTCAGACTTACTAAAAATAGCATATTTTCCTCATTATTTCATTGTTATATTGGTTAAATTTAGGTAACATAATTTCCCTGTTATTATAAATTGTCATTAAAGTGTTTTTATGGGGAAAGTTTACAGTCTGTTTTTATGTGCAATACTCAGTGTTTTGTCATTTAATTCCGTAAATGCACAAACTTACGCTGTGGATACTATGAATGGTAAAACGTATACCACCTGTTCAGGCGTTTTTACAGATGGAACAGGTAATTATGCCAATAATGAATCGTATACTACTACATTTTGTTCATCTAATGGTAATTATTTAAAGTTTGATTTCTCCGCTTCTTCATCAGCCTTAAACCTGGATGCGGGAACAGGTGATACTCTTTTCTTTTACAACGGAACCACTGCAACAGGTACACCAATCGCAACACTTTCTCAATCAGATGATATAGGTTTTACTCAGTTACAAATAAATACACTAAGTACTTGTGTGACTATTAAATGGAAATCCGATGCAAGCACTGTCGATGGTGGCTGGGATGCTGTAATAACTTGCGGAAATCCACCTGTATGTTCCGGAAATTCCAATCCACCACCGGCTGATATTTTCGGACAGGCACCTTTGATTTGTAACTTAAACGGCTATTGCGGTTCTACAGCTTCCTATTACGGCGAAGATACACCATACAATTTGTTTGGTGGCGGAAATTGCGGAGATCCCGTTGGAGCAGGTTTTGATGGTGTTTTTGGCGGAACGATTGAAAATAATTCCTGGCTGGCCTTTCAGGCTGATGCTTCTACTGCTACTTTTAATTTCAATGTTTACGGAGGAGGTGCTTGCCTTGCTGGCATTCAGGCAGCAGTATTTGAATTTGATGCAGTAACAAATACATTTATTTTAAAATCGCCCTGCAGCTTAACAGATGGCAGCGGATTAGGAATTGGCTCATCTACGCTAACTGCGGCAGGTTTAACTATTGGCAGAACATATTACATTATGATGGATGGAAACGCCGGTGATGTATGTGACTATACAGTCAGAGCAAACACCGGTGTTGCTGTTGTAAATGCAGGACGAGACTCAACGGTTTGTTTAATTAATAATGCATTTAATTTAAATGCCTCTCCTGCAGGAACAGGTACATGGTCTGTAGTTAGCGGAACAGGAACTTTTTCAAACTCAGGTCTTTCATCCACTTTGGTAAGAGGTTTGTCTATGGGTATTAATAGGTTTGAATGGATTTCTAATAATAGTTGCAACACGTCAAAAGATACTATTTCTGTTACTGTTACAGGTTTTGCAAATGCAGATGCAGGAACAGATAAACAATTGACATGTGCTGTAACAAGCGTTACAATCGGAACAGTTGCTGTTTCCGGAAATACATACGCATGGTCACCCTCTGCAGGCTTAAGTTCAGCAACTGTTGCTGAACCAACAGCTACACAAAGCGGCACCTACATTTTAACCGTAACCAACACTAGCAGTGGATGTGTGGCAACAGACACAGTAGAAGTGTTGAATGGTGGTTTGATTGCCACTGAAACGCATTCCACATCAACTTGCGGCTCCAGCAATGGTTCCATAGATGTAAGTGTAAGTGGCGGAACTTTTCCTTATACGTATAACTGGAATGATGGCGCTGCAACGCAAGACAGATCTGGTTTAACAGCAGGAACATACACCGTGATTGTCACTGATTTTTCGGGTTGTTCCACAAC
>JBIKPT010000093.1:0-10735 GCA_044357355.1 Chitinophagales bacterium | reverse complement strand
TGGTTTGTCCGAGTCTATTCATCAGTTAGCATTAAAAAGTAAACATACCGTATCAGATTTTTTAAATGTAGAATCGTTTAATGATATTGCTGATAAATTGATTGAACAGAAAGAAATTCGCAATAAATTAATCAAAGACATCGTAAACAATCCGTTTTATGGTGAAATGATTGCAGATACTTTATACGATGGCATCAAGTCATTTGCTGCACAAAGCGGACCCAGCAACGAAACCGTCGGCGGTTCATTGTTTAATTTAGGAAAAGGCATTTTAGGCGCTGCATTATCCGGTGTTTCAGATACCATAGATAAAAATATCAAGAAATTTATTTCTGAAAATTTACAGAAATCCATTGCTAAAAGTGAACAAACACTGAAAGATAAACTAAGTGATGCACAACTCAGAAAAATGGCAAAAAATATCTGGGACAAGCTGGAAGATACTAAAGTAAAAGACCTTGCAAAAGGAGTGAACCTGACCGATAAAGACAGAAAAGCCATTCAGCATTCGGCTGAGAAAGCCATACATGCTGCACTGCAAAGTGATCCTGTTGCAGAACTAAACGAACATGTATTGACACATTTCTTTGAACATTCAGGCAATAAATCGATCGCACAAATTCTGGAAGATAATGGCATCACAGAAAAAATTGTCATCAGAGAATCAGAAGAATTCCTGATTCCATACATTGAAAAAGCTGCAAAAGATGGTTTCTTAAAAGATAGAATTGAAGCCAGATTGCATAAGTTTTATGAAACACTGTAATTAGCATTTTGTGGATAAAAAAGACACGGTACCACATTTTAAGGTTCTATTTTTATTCAAACAAAATTATCATGCTAACCATCTTTCACGGAACTGCCCGAGCTGACAGTAATTCACGAAAAATTGCCAATTTTTATGATGAATTATTAGGTAAAAAGAATATTCCGCATCAGTTTTTTACATTAGAAAACGTCGATGAATCTATTTTTTCAAAGACGTTTCACAATCCGAAACATCCTCAACTGGCGAGTATCGAAGAGCATATTTTAGCGCCAACATCCAAATATATGTTCATCATTCCAGAATACAACGGCAGTTTTCCGGGTATGTTTAAAGGATTTATAGATGCCTCAGATGTCAAAAAATGTTTTCATAATAAAAAAGCCTGTTTGACCGGTGTGGCTGAAGGCAGAGCGGGAAACTTAAGAGGCATGGAGCATCTAACCAATATCTTTAATCATTTAAAAATGAATGTTCTGCATTTGAAAATTCCAATTTCTCAAGTACATTTAATGCTGGACGAAAGCGGAAAACTCAACAATCCGGAAATGATAAAGATGATTGACACACAAATCGATTTATTGATGGAATTTTAATTCAAACTATGAAAATAAAGTTTATACTTTTATTGATACCTGTTGTTTTTTTTGCCATCAGTTGTAATCAGCAAACAAAAACTAAAAGAGATGTTTTTCGCATGAATATTTCTGCAGGATTAACTTCTTTGGATCCTGCGTTTTCAAAAGATCAGGCTACGATGTGGTGCGATAACCAATTGTTTAACGGACTGGTGCAAGTAAACGAAAAGCTGGAAGTACAGCCTTGTATTTCCAAAAGCTGGAAAATCAGTGGAGATGGTCTTCACTATGTGTTTGATTTAAGAACAGATGTTTTTTTTCATGATCATGAAAAATTTAAAGATGGTAAAGGTCGAAAGGTAGTAGCACAGGATTTTGTTTACTCATTTAACAGATTAATAGATACAACCGTTGCGTCAACAGGAGGCTGGTTGTTTAATGATAAAGTAGATAAATCGAATCCGTTCGAAGCTTTGAATGATTCTACTTTCCGTGTCAATTTAAGAACCCCTTTTCATCCGATGTTAGGATTGCTTACGTTGCAATATTGTTCTGTGGTTCCTAAAGAAATAGTTGATTTTTATGGAAAAGATTTCAGGGCTCATCCGGTGGGAACAGGTCCGTTTAAGCTGGTACGTTGGGAAGAAAGTAATGTGCTGGTCTTGACGAAAAATGAAAACTATTTTGAAAGAGACAGTGCAGGAAACAGACTGCCTTATTTACAAGGTGTTCGCATTAGTTTTATGGCTGATAAAGGGTCTGAATTTTTGCAGTTTTCGCAGGGAAAGCTGGATTTTATGACAGGTTTGGATATTTCTTATAAAGATAAATTATTAACCGCAACAGGCGAACTGAATGCAGAATGGAAAGACAAGATTAATTTTGAAAAAATGCCGTATTTAAATACAGAATATCTTGGAATTTCTATGGCAAAACAACCGTCAGAAGCCTTAAAAAATAAAAAAGTAAGACAAGCTATCAATTATGCAATTGATAGAAAAAAAATGATTGCATATCTGAGAAACGGCATCGGTGCTTCTGCGGAAAATGGCATGATTCCGAAAGGAGTGCCTTGTTATGATGAACATTCGGTGAAAGGCTATTCGTATGATGTGGAGAAAGCAAAAAGATTATTAGCAGAAGCAGGATATCCAAACGGAAAAGGAATCGGTGAAATAAAAATTTATTCCAATCCAACGTATAGTGATTTGATTACGAATATCGCAAACGAACTTTCTAATATTGGAATTATTTGTAAAATAGAAAACACACCGGCAACGTTTCTGCGGGAAGCCATGCGCAAAAATGAAGTGGAATTTTTCCGTGCATCGTGGATCGGTGATTATCCGGATGGTGAAAATTACCTGGCATTATTTTACAGTAAAAATGGAGCGCCACCCAATTATACCTTCTTTAAAAATGCAGCATATGATAAGTTGTATGAAGCAGCAATGAAAGAAACGAATGCTGAAAAAACGTGCGATTTGTACCACCAAATGGAGCAACTTATCATTGAAGAAGCACCGGTTGTTTTATTGTTTTATGATGAAGTGACACGCTTTACGCAAAAAAATGTAAATGGACTTGTCAACAACGCCATGAATTTAGTCATACTTAAAAATGTAAAACTTCTTTAGTATTCTGCTGAATTTTTATATCTTACCTTTTTTTTAGTTCAACTCAATTAATTAAATATGTCTGAAAAAGCATCCAGTTTCAAATCTAATCTGTCAAATCTTTTATGGGCAATCAAAGCATTTTGGGGTGACAATAAAGAAAAAGCCAATGAGCGTTATTTTCTAAAGCAAACAAAAAACATGATTCCGGATTATGTAAACAATAATTCATTAAAGAAATTGAATATTGGTTCTCAGGATCATCCATTTGAAGGTTGGTTGAACGTTGACATTTTTGCATTTGAAGGTGTTGCCTATATGGATGCTACAAAACCATTTCCAATAGCAGATAATTGCTTTGATTATGTATTTTCAGAGCATATGATTGAACATATAACCTTTGACGAAGCAAATTTTATGCTTAAAGAATGTTATAGGATTATGAAACCAGGTGCAAGGATAAGGATTATAACACCTGGTCTTGATAAATTGATTTTATTATATGGAAACACTACTGACACTATGCTGAAAAAATATACGGATGATTTAATACAACCAACTTTTAATACACCAATTACACCACATATAGATTATGCGTTGAACTATATTTCTTATAACTATCTGCATAAGTTTATACACAGTACGCAAACGTTATCACATTTATTAACTTTGAACGGTTTTAAAAATATTAAGAGTTATGAGCTTTATAAAAGTGATGATCCAAACTTATCTAATATTGAGATTCACGCAAAATTAATTGGAGAAGATAAATATGATTTTGAATCCATTTATATAGAAGCTGAAAAATAAATCATCACTAACTGAGTATTTTGTATGATTTTAAATATCATTAAAAACAAACCAACTAAACTCTTTATTTACTTAGGTGGTTTTTTTATTGCCAATGCATTTATTGCTGAAGTTATCGGCGTTAAAATATTTTCATTGGAAAGCACGTTGGGAATTACACCTTTCAAAATTCCATTAGTTGGAAATGAATTTTCATTTAATTTGACCGCAGGTGTTTTATTATGGCCGGTTGTATTCATTATGACTGATATTATCAATGAATATTACGGAGAAAAAGGAGTAAGGTTTCTGTCGTATCTTACGGTTGTGTTGCTGACATATGCCTTTTTTATGTATTATCTGGCCATACATTTAGTGCCTGCAGGCTGGTGGCCGGGTTCAAAAGAAGCACAAGGAGTTCCGGATATGCAGCTTGCCTATGCTCAGATTTTCGGTCAGGGAACTGCCATTATCTTAGGATCATTGATTGCCTTTTTAATTGGTCAGATAGTAGACGTTGTTGTCTTTCACAGAATTAAAAAATGGACAGGTGAAAAATACATCTGGCTGCGTGCCACAGGCTCAACCATTGTTTCTCAATTCATAGATAGTTTTGTTGTCTTGTTTATTGCTTTCTATTTATATCCAAAATACATCAGCGATGCAAATGGTCCGGCCTGGGCATTTAATGTAGTAATGTCTATTTGTATTGGTAACTATATTTATAAGTTTATTATGGCCGTGCTGCTAACACCGGTCATTTATCTGGTGCATAATGTAATAGAAAAATATCTTGGACATGAATTGGCTGCTGAAATGAAAAAAACAGCAATAAAAGAATAGTAAATTATTGGAAGTAAACAGGCTATTTAAATAGCTCTTCAAAAAAATCCAGCATCGCTTTCCACGATCGTTTCGCTGCTTTCTCATTGTAAGCAACGCCTTTTGTCGGGTCGTTTCCGGCAGCAGAATCTGTGAACGAATGTACAGCATTAGCATAATAATTCATTTGCCAGTCGGCTTTACCTGTGCGTATTTCCTGTTGAAATGAAATTACCTCTTCCTGTGGAATAAAAAAATCATCTGCACCATGACAAACCAATACTTTTGCTGAAATGGGTGAAATGGATTTTGTTGTATCTCTGGATAAACCGCCGTGAAACGACACCACACCTTTCACATTCATATTCGCTCTGGCGGCTTCCAGTGCACCGGTTCCGCCAAAGCAATAGCCAATGACGGCAATCTTATCAGGATTAGCACCGGCTTTTACCAACTGATCCAATGCGAGTTGTATACGTTTGCGGTATTCATCAACATGCCCTTTATAATAACCGGCTTGCTTTCCTGCTTCTGCTGTATTTTTGGGCACATTTCCTTCTCCGTAAATATCAGCGATAAAGGTATAATAACCCAGCTTTGCCAATTGTTCCGCAGATTCACTGGCATGCTTGTCAATGCCCATCCAGGCCGGTAAAATCAAAACACCACATTTTTCTTTTACAGGTACTTTGGGAACAGCTTAAAGACCGTTCAGCTGTTGTTGTTCATCGTAATACAAAGTAGGTTGCATTTGTGCAAAAGTTTCAGACATATGGATATAAGTTGAAATCAACAATAAACAGGATATTATTTTAGCTTTCATTTTTATTTTTGAAATGTTGAGAAATTGAATTTAAAGTTATGAAATAAAAACTATCTTTGTTCTGAATTTTGGTTTTCGGTTTCATTACCGGAATTAAAAGGGAATCAGGTGAAAGACCTGAACAATCCCAGTTGCTGTAAGCACACCAACGTCATCCTGAACTTGTTTCAGGGTCTATATTGGTACTGAATTCTACAACCACTATTTCGATTGGTTCGAAACGGGAAGGTTTCAGTAAAGTGTAAGTCAGAAGACCTGCCTGAATTCAATTGACTAAAAAATGTTCTGAGGAAACATTTCAGGTAGTATGAAAAAGATTAAGCTACAATTTATTTTGCTATTTGTTTTTTTTCAAATAGAATTTGCAACTCCAATCATTGCAGATACCATACCCATTCCTGAAGTGTTGATTCAATCTTCAAGAGAAAATTTTTATTCCGCATCCAACTATAATTATAAAATAGATAGTTTTCAGCTGCATTATTACGGTCAAAATTCTATTGCAGATGTGTTGCAAAATTTTACACCGGTTCAGATCAACAGTTATGGTGTTGGCGGAATTGCTACTATCAGTTTGCGTGGAGCTGCTGATGATCAAACATCCGTTTTTTGGAACGGATTGCGTATTAATTCTCTGACATTAGGAACCATGGATATTTCGTTGATTCCGGTAAATACAGCGTCTTCTATTCAGATGGTTACCAATGCATCAAGTGCAGTCTTAGGTAGCGGTAATTTTGGAGGTGCCATATTATTAAATAATCATCCTGTCTTTAACAGGAAAATTGAAGTCGGAATTCGTCAGGATATCTCTTCTTTTAAAAACTACAGAACCAATTTTTCCCTTAATATCGGTAATGAAAAAATTCAGTTTTCTTCTTCGTCTTTTTATCAGACAATGAAAAATAATTTCCCGTTTTACGATAACTATAAATTTGATCAACCGTTGGTATTAAATGAAAATAATGAAACCAGACAGTGGGCAACCGTTCATCAGCTCAACGTAAAATTCAGAAAAAATCAATCATTGGATATCGGAAACTTCACCTTGCAGAAAAATCATAATATTCCGGCAAACATGGGTTCGTACGGAAAAAGCAGCAAGTTTCAGGATGATTTTTCAACTAAAAGTTTCATTAAATATCAGAAACTATTTAAACAATCTCAATTTTATGTTCGAAGCGGATATGTATATGATTATATGTTGTACCATGATAGTATAAACAAGATATATGCACCTTATTATACCCATCAATCACAAAACAGTGCTAATTACAGGCATTTCTTCAAACATCAGGTGGTATTGGATGCAGGTGTGGATTATAATATGGAGATGGCCAAAGTGGAAGAATATAAAAATAATATTATCAGACATCGTGGTGCTTTATTTGCAGGTGCTAAATACACACTTAAAAATTTTGTTTTTAATGCTTCTGTAAGACAGGAAATTCTTAAGGCAGGCTACATCCGACCGCAATTCGGACTGAATATTTCTTTTACGGATAAAAAAGGATATGTTGCCACTTCTGTCAGCTATGCAGATAAATTCAGGTTGCCCGATTTTAATGATTTATACTGGCAGCCCGGTGGCAATAAAAATTTAAAACCTGAAAACGGATTTACTGTCGAATACAATCTGATACTGCAGCCAGTCAAAAAAACTGCTCGTTATCAGATGATATTCAGTAATAGCGTTTATTATTCCATCATCAATAACAATATCGTTTGGGTACCTATTGTTTCCGGTTTATACTCACCGCAGAACATTAAGAAAACTAGGCATTACGGCATAGAATCAAAAATAGAAAACAGTGTAAGGTGGAATAAAACGAATGCCTTTAAATTTTCAATAAACTATAATTACAATCATTCCACTATTGTAAATGATGAAACGAACAGAAGGTTGAACGGTAATTTTATCCGATATAAACCACAGCACACCATTAAATCTTATTTCATTTTTGAAGATAAATATTTCAATCTCGGGTTGAATTACTTGTACGTAGGTCAGCGCTTTACGGATGATGAAAACATCAGTGTCTTTCAGTTGAAGCCTTACAGTCTGGTGGATCTATTTATAGCGTTTAAAGGAAATTTCAAAAATGTAAATGCAGAGTTTGGATTCAAAATAAATAATCTGTTTAATACAGAATATGAAAGCTTAAGAAGCTTTGCACAGCCACTTCGAAACTATAATATAATATTATTAATTAATTATAAATCAAAATCAAAATGAAAAAAATGACTAAAAATTTCACAGTGTTTATGTTGGTATGCCTGAGTGTGCTTTCCTGTAAAAAAGAAACATCGGATGATACCTTAGGCACCTTTGCAGAGGCAGGTGCTGCAATCGTAGTTAATGAAGGGAATTATGGAAGCAGCAATGGTTCTGTATCGTACATAGATAGAAATGGTGCGGTGACCAATTTTATTTATGAAAGTGCAAATGCCGGCATCAGCTTAGGCGATGTGGTACAATCATATACAAAAGTTGGAAATAAAGGAATTATTTGTGTAAACAATTCCTTTAAAATAGAAATAGTAGATGCACGAACGTTTAAACGTATTGCAACCATCGTTGACACCACAGCAACACAAAACACCAGCTATGTGCGTTATGCACTCGGTATAAGCGATACCAAAGCATACGTCACGAACGGTAACTATGCCGGTGAAGTGGAAGTAATAGATTTAACTACCAATTCAATAATCAAAAGCATAAACGTAGGAAAAGGTCCGGAACAAATGGCAATGAACGGCAACAATGTATATGTTTGCAACAGCGGTGGCTTTGATGTGGACAGCACGGTTTCTGTTATAAATGCTTCTACCGATTTAGTCACATCCACCATTAATGTTGGTGATATACCGACTAAACTCGTTAAAGATGCGCAAAATAATATCTGGGTGTTATGTGCGGGTCAGTCCGATTATTCCAATTGGCCAGCTATTACAAAATTATCAGCAGCAAAATTAGTTAGAATAAATACTTCAACAAATAGTGTTGACAGAAGCTTTACACTTATAAATGCCGGAAATCCAAGCTATGTGGTAAACCTAGCCATAGGTGATAACGGAAGAACCATTTATTATAGTGTAAGCAATAAAATCTATTCGTTGGATATTACAGCCGGAAGCCTGCCTGCTACACCTTTAATTTCAGGAAGAGACTTTTATGGCTTGGCGGCATCACCTTACAATAATCAGATCTGGGGATTGCAAGCGCCTAATTTTACATCCAGCGGATACGTTTTCAGGTATACTGCTTCAGGTTCACTGATTGATTCTATACAAGTCGGAATTGGACCTAATAATGCTGTTTTTAATAAGTAAAAGAAATTTAAAATGCATGAATTAAAATATTGTCCGAGATGCCATTCAAGCTTTGAGTGCAAAGCGGGCAATATTTTATTGTGTCAGTGTAATGCGGTACTATTAACCGACAGCGAAAAAGAGTACTTATCCAATAATTATAATGACTGTTTATGTGCAGCATGTTTAATTGAACTTAAATTAATACTTAAGAATACATCTGCCGGTGAAGAAATAGAACAGAGTTGAATAATATTTCATATTTTTGTTTTAAATAGGCGGTGTGAAAAAAAGATACATTCTGTTAATTTTAATTGTCTTGTCTGCACTTTACATTTTATGGTGTAACATCAGTATAATCTATACACGTGAAGGTAAAACGGATATTCCGTTAGTAAACAATACGAGTTATCCTGCAGATTCATTTTCCGTTAGCAATGCAACCGTTTTCTGGCAGGGATTTTATCACGAATGGGCATACAATCACCGAATCAACAGAATGGGCGACTGGATACAAAGTGTTGCCGAAAATGATAATGGCATTAGAGCAGTTTTTAGTCATTCAGGTGCAACCGGCAGCGGTTCAGATGTATTAAACTATCTTTCTTATTTTACTTATCTCAAAACGGATAAAGCTAAATTCTTTTCATCGACGGTGAATACAGCCGTAAGAGGAAGAGAAGCAACCACTACCACAAAATCAATTACGGTCAAAGGGAAATGGCCGGCTGCGTTAAAAAATTATAACAAAGGAATCATCGTGCTCAATGGTTTTGATATTTACTGCAGCAGTTCTGACAATGGCAAAATTATGGGAACCGGAAGTGCTGACAAATTATCCGATTTTTTTATTGAAGTAGATAAACTGCGAATAATCGGAGAGGAGTTTGAATTTAATTTAACCGTAAAATTGGGTGCAGATTGCGATTCTCCTGAATGCCTGAACTTTTCACCGGGTGATAATGAATGGTTTGACTACCAGCTGAAAGTTGCTTATCAGGTGATAGCTTTTAATGATGGTGTACACAACACGAAAAAGGAACTCAAACAAAATTATTCCTGGAGAAAACCATTTAAAACCAGACCGGATATTGATCCGAACGAAATATTCAGACGAGACAAAGAGTTTAAAGATCTTAAAATACAAGGAATTTCAGGCTATTCTGTCGGCATTCCGTTGCTGAATAAAATAGATATCAGTTTGCCAAAAGGAAAAGGTGGTTTACTGCGAAAAAGAATGGAAACACCACATTTGTTATCCTTAGATATCGCCATAACAGATTTTACATACAACACTTCTAGTGGTTTGTGCGTATACGATGCGGATTTGTTTTTCAAAAACTGGAAAACAAATATGCACCCCTTAGCATATGGTAATGACGGAAAAGCTTTTATAACAGTTGGAGTTAATCTCTTACAAATAAATGATGCCAATGCAAAAGTGGAAGTGCAATCTGTAAAAGGTGATATTAACTGGCAAACTTCTCAATTGGAACAACGTCAGGCTGATGATCCGAATGCTGTGAAATCTTTTGTTTTCGTTCGATAATAATTTTATAAATGATTCCTGTTCAAAAATATTGCAGCAATTGCGGCTCCGGTGTGGTGCTTAAATTTACGGAAGGCAAAGACAGAATTGTTTGTGAACACTGCGATACCATACATTACACCAACCCGAAAATTGTAACGGGTGCATTATGTGTTTGGGAAGAAAAAGTATTGCTTTGCCGTCGTGCTATTGAACCACGAAAAGGGTATTGGAATTTACCTGCAGGCTATCTCGAAGATTTTGAAAAAGCAGAAGATGGCGCCATCCGTGAAACCTGGGAAGAAGCCGGTGCTGAAATTGAAATTGAAAGGGTGTTTACCGTTTACAATTTACCACAGGCAAATCAGGTGTATATCCATTTTCTCGCCAAATTAAAAGACGGTATTGTCAGAAACGGTGAAGAAAGTATTGAGTCTGGTTTATTTCGTGAAGAAGAAATTCCCTGGAAAGAAATGGCATTTAGTTCCTCTGCTTATGCTT
>JBIKPT010000250.1:0-3107 GCA_044357355.1 Chitinophagales bacterium | reverse complement strand
CCTAATTTGGTGCCAAACATCAGGTTGAACTGACGCACATCAGTCCAGTTTCTGGAGCCGGAAACCTCACAGGCTATTTCGTATTCTTCAATCAGTTCTTTATAACGCTTAAAGTCAGACGCTTCTGCTGCTTTTACATATTCTGCTTCTAAAGTCTGCGCCTTTACAAAATCCCTTGACGCTTTGGCTTTTTCTTCCAGTGTGGCATCTGTCAGATTTTTCTTTGCCAGTTCTTTATCGGCTTTTTCTTTAAGCTTTTCAATCTTTTCTTCCAGCAATACGTCTGCACGATATCTCTTTTTAGAATCTTTATTGTCAATTAATGGGTCGGAAAATGAATCCACGTGACCGCTGGCTTTCCAGGTAGTTGGATGCATAAAAATAGCGGAATCCAAACCCACGATATTTTCGTGCATTTGTACCATGCTTTTCCACCAGTATTCTTTTATGTGGTTTTTTAATTCCACACCAAAAGGACCGTAATCGTATACAGCACCTAAATTGTCATAAATTTCACTAGATGGAAATATAAATCCGTATTCTTTACAATGCGATACGATTTTCTGTAAGTCTATTTCTGCCATAATGGGCAAAGATAATTAATAGAAGTAAGTAGATAGCAGTAAGTAACAAGATTTTTTAATTAGTTAAAGACCATTTTTCTATTAACCTGCGTGAATTAAAAAGGATGAAACTTTCTAATTTTAATCAATAATATTTCATTTTTAGCTTAAATAACCGCTCAAATACCAAAAATCACGTATTTTATTTTCCAATTTTGGTATGTAAATTGGTCTAATATAGCATTAAACGGATAAACATGAGAAAAATAGCAGTTTTGGTCAGTATTATTTTGATAAGCAATGGTTTGTTTGCGCAGAAAGATTTTTTATTGGGCACCAAACATAAAAATTCTATCACTTCTGTTTATTATACTTTTACAGGAAAAGATTATACGACTCAATACAGATATGGTTTATACGATGAAAACAAGCAAAAAGTGGTGTTGCCTATGCAATACACTAAAATCTGGAATTCGAACGAGGACGATATTTTTATTTTAGAAGATACAACGAAGAAATGGAGTTTGTACGCTGTAAAAACAAATACATTTATACTAAAAAGTGAGTACAGCGAAATCAAACCTTTTGCCGACGGTCTGGCGATTGTAACAAAAATGCAGGATGGTAAAACACTTTACGGAGCGATTGATAAAACAGGAAAGCTGGTGGTTCCGATACAGTATAAATATTTAGGCAATGCATCAGAAGGCCTGCTTTGTTTTAGCCGCGACAAAGGATATGGTTTTATAGATAAAAATAAAAAAGAAGTAATTGCACCCTTGTACAGAAGCGCCGTGGCGTTTAAAAGTGGAATGGCATGCGTTTCTTTACTAGATTCTACTTATTATGGGTATATCGACAAAAAAAATAATTGGGTTATCAAACCTAAATATTTGCGTGGTGGTGATTTTAAAGATAATTATGTTGTTGTATTCACCACCAGAAACTACACATTGAGCAGTGATAATGCCGGAGTGATTGATAAAACAGGCAAGGAAATAATTCCGCTGAAATATGACAATATTACGATTGAAGATAATTTTTTTATAGTAAAAGAAATCAGAAAGGAGAGCTACCTTACGGTTACCAGATACGGTGTGCTGGATTTAACCGGTAAGGTATTGCTGCCAATAGAGTATTCATCTATTAATAAAAAATACGGTAATGATTATTACGAAGTAAGCAAAAATTCAAAATCAAGTTTGATTGATAAAAACGCAAAATTCGCCACACTTGGCGAGTATGATTATTTATATACGTATACGGATTTTGGAGTCTCTCATGTGCGAACAGATAAAAAATATACGGTAATAGATAAAACCTTAAAAACAATCATACCGGAACGCGGTGCCAATAATGTCATCTTAGGAAGAAAAAATAAGATTGCCTTATTGTTTAATGATAAAGTGGAGATTTATAACGAAACAGGCAAACTTTTAAAAACAATAAAAGAAGATAATGTCACTCTTTACGGAACGGAATTTTACAGTAATGACGATTCCCTGAAATTAAAATACAGCAAGCGTGTATATCTGTATGATATTGCCACACAAAAGAAAGAACTGCTGAACTACAGCGAAGTGTCGGATTTTAATGAAGAAGGTGTTTTTGCTGCCAAAAACACTAACTATGATTTTGTAGATTATACAGGTAAAAAACTGAGCACAAAGAGCTATTACGCTGTAGTAAATTTTACAGAAGACATTGCAGCCGTGCAGGAAAGCACCTACAGTACACCTTATCTGGTCGATAAGTCTTTCACTAAAATTAAAGATGTAAGCAATGTGTTTGAAGGACCATTTAGTGAAGGCTTAGCCAAAGCGAAAGCAAGTTATGGTAGCACCCGTTATTTTTATGATAAAAAAGGCACAGTAGCTATTACGCTTTCATCTGCATCAGAAACAGGCAATTTCAAAAACGGAAGAGCCTCAGTGAAACAGCAATATGGCAATAAATTTTATTTTGTAGACAAATCAGGAAAGAAAATTAATAACGAAGAATACGATGAAGTCGGAGCATTTTCGGAATATCTGGCAGGTGTAAAAAAGGATGGAAAAGCAGGCTATATCGATACTACAGGAAAATGGATAATTCCTAATAAATTTGATGTGGGTTCGCCATTTTACAATGGAGTTGCAATCGTGAAAGACGGTAATGAATATTACCAGATCAGTAAAAAAGGCAATAAGCTAAATAGAGATGTTTATAACGGCGCAGGCAATCCTGCAAACGGCTATTATCCGGCACAGAAAGGCACTACATTCGGATTGATAGATGAAACGGGTAAAATAATTGTTGATTTTAAATATCAGGATATAACACCGTTGTATGAAGGCGTTGCCTGGGCAAAAAAAGAAGGTAAATGGGGTTTGGTAAGTGCTAATAATAAAGCCATCACCGGTTTTGAATACGACGGCGGCGACAATTGTAAAAACGGCTATGTTAAAGTATTGAAGGATAAAAAATCCGGATTGTTGGACAAATCAGGAAAGCAGATTTTGCCGGTTCAGTATGATATAATTGGTTCTGCCTATAAGGGAAGAA
>JBIKPT010000249.1:0-3130 GCA_044357355.1 Chitinophagales bacterium | reverse complement strand
AAACGCATGTCGGCAAACAGCGCCTGCAAAACAAGCTGCAGTTTTTTGAAGACTTTGCCGGTACGGTGACAAAATACTATGAGCAAGGTCACAATGCCAGACAAATTTTTGCACTCATGGGTATGAAAGAGAATTACCTCAATAAATACATAACATTAGGCGGTTTCTGTGCAGAAAATATGGTGCACAGCGTAGTGAAGGATTTGAAAAAAATGCGGTAATCAGATTAGCATTTTCCGTTTACGCATTCAATCTGCCGTTTACAAAATACTAAGCATTACAACTAACTATCCGAATTACCTTTCATACAAAGGAATAAATGGAATTGTCAGAACTTATCATGATGCTTTTTTTGTTTTTCGTAGTCTGGTTTTGTTTCTACGAATAAGAGTGGTCTGATAAATAATTTTATAAGAGGATGATATTTCAACGGTGTTTCTAAATAGTTTAGTTGTTCCCCAAATTCTTCCAATAAGAGCACTGTTTTAGTTGTTTGCGTGTTAGCCTCGATGAAAATCGAGGTTATTTTTTTATAAGCATATAAAAAAAACACCTCACGCAAGGTGAGGTATCATTGTAATATAAACGAATATGAATACTATTATTCTGCAGCAGGTGTTTCCGTAGCAACAACTTTTGCTTTTTTAGCTGCCGCTGCTTTTTTTGGTTTAACTTCTGCTTCTGCTTTTT
Organism: Chitinophagales bacterium; assembly: GCA_044357355.1. Lineage (GTDB taxonomy): Bacteria > Bacteroidota > Bacteroidia > Chitinophagales > JADIYW01 > JADJSS01. The sequence continues at coordinate 2,440 of JBIKPT010000249.1, read as the reverse complement.
TAGGTGTCACTTTTGGCGCAACTTTGTGAGGTCTTACATTACCAAAAGAGCCTGCAAAAATTTTACCTTTTCTTGTTTTTTTATCACCGCGTCCCATGTTTTTTTAATTTTTAATTGTTGAATTTTTGACTAATTGTTCCGACTATTCGGAAGGCAAAGATACTATTTTATTTGATTTTTACAAGGTTAAACCATTAAACATTGAACCTGAAATGCATTAAATCGCCGTCTTTTACCACATATTCCTTGCCTTCAATACGCAGTTTTCCGTTTTCTCTGCAGGCAGCTTCTGATTTATATTGCATAAAATCTTCATAAGCCATCACTTCTGCTTTAATAAAACCTTTTTCAAAATCAGTATGAATAACGCTGGCAGCCTGTGGTGCTTTCCAGCCCTGATGTATCGTCCAGGCACGCACTTCCTGCACACCGGCAGTGAAATAGGTCTGTAATTTCAATAAATCATAGGCTGAGCGGATTAAACGGTTTAAACCCGGTTCTGTTAACCCATATTCTGACTGGAAAAGTGCTTTGTCTTCTTCTTCCATTTCAGAAATCTGCGCTTCCACCGAATTGCTCAATACAATAACCTGCGCACCTTCTTCTGCCGCCATTTTAATTAATGCATCAGAATATTTATTGCCTGTTAAGATAGAAGGCTCATCCACATTGGCTACATATAAAACAGGTTTATCCGTCAAAAAGCATAAATCTGCAAAGAGTAAGCGGTCTTCTTTGGAAAAATTCAACGAACGAATATTTTTACCATCACTCAAACATTGCTGACATTGCATCAGCACATCATACTCATGTTTGGCTTTCGGATCGCCGCTCACTTTTGCCTGTTTCTGAATGCGTTGCGTTTTGCGTTCCACACTTTCCAGGTCTTTCAGTTGTAATTCCGTGTCGATGATATCTCTGTCGCCGATAGGATTGATAGCACCTTCTTCGCGTAAGATATTCTCGTCTTCAAAACAACGAATAACATGAATGATGGCATCCACTTCACGAATGTTAGCCAGGAATTTATTGCCTAAGCCTTCACCTTTCGATGCACCTTTCACCAAACCGGCAATATCTACAAACTCAATAGTAGTGGGTATGATTTTATTCGGCTGCACAATCTCTGAGATTTTTGCTAAACGCTCGTCCGGCACATCTACCAAACCTACGTTTGGTTCAATCGTACAGAAACGATAATTGCTCGCCTGCGCCTTGGCGTTGTTAGAAACGGCGTTAAATAAGGTTGATTTTCCTACGTTTGGTAATCCTACTATGCCACACTGTAAACCCATAATCTTAATTTGAAAATTTGAAAATGAAACAATTTGAAAATGATGTATTCATTTTCGACGCGCAAAGATACAAAATGCAAGCGAATTTGAAAATTATGTGTGTTTTACCATTTTCTACTGTAGTTATCCGTAAACTACTCTGCGGTAGCCGGCAAATTTCTGCGAAGTACAATCAACAGCAAGATAAAAACAGAATATCCGATGAAAAACGGAAGGATGTAGTCTATGCTATTCAAAACTAAAAACAATGCCATAAGCAAGAGTTGCGCTCCTAATCCATAAAAAGAAACCAGACTCATAAACCAATTGGGTAATGTTGTCAGCGTTATTGCTTTCGGATCAGCATAATAGATGGCTTTATCAAAAACGACATACAATAAATTGTAGCTGTGATATAAAATAGTTACCATCTGCTGATTTTCGCCGGGAAAGGCTCTAGGCGATACTGTTTCAGTGATTTTACTGGTAGCATCGCCGCCTTCGGTATTGGTTCTCAGAATGACGTAGTAATAATTGTATAAAGTGCCCTGTAACTGAATCGCTATGAAAGCCAATAAGACTAACCAGACAGATGCCTGTATAGTATAACCAATAGCAATTAGAAATCCTGCATTCAGCAAGATATCAAATACAGAATCCAGATAGCGTCCGGTATAAGAGGGTGTTTTTTTTACACGAGCCAGCTCACCGTCTATGCCGTCTATTATTGATTTTAGAATAAGAAAAATGGCTGCCGTAAAATACCAGTGCTGCAGGATACTATACATGGCAATGATACCGCAAATGCCAAAAACCAGGGTGACATGAATAGGTGTAACGGCTGTTTCCTTCAGCCACTGCGCACAAATCTTAGCTATTGGTCTTCCGTAATCGGATACATCGATGAATTTATTTTCTTTGGAAAGTTTAGACATGCCGTCAGAAGTGTGCTAAGTGAAAAGAGGTAACATTATTTATTCAGATAAGTTGCGAATGGTTGTTTTTAATTTACTACTCAAGGCAATCCGCTTCCTCACATCCAAAAGCTTCGCGTTCGGTTTCTATGGTGATGTGATGAATGTTCTGATGTTGCAGCTGTTGTTTCAGTTCGTGTTTTAGTTGCTGCTCTTCTTCAATAGAAATCTCATTGGATAAGGTGATATGCG
>JBIKPT010000092.1:0-10890 GCA_044357355.1 Chitinophagales bacterium | reverse complement strand
CGGTTTCATTATAGAATATCAGCAAAAAAGCATTTTATGTGATCCGTATTTCAGCAATCCGGGCTTACTGGACTTTGGCAAAAAACAAGCCTCGTGGACAAATTATGTATCAGAAAAAAAACTGGCCTCTGTGGATCTGGTCACCATCTCACACGGACACTATGATCATTGTTATGACATTGAAGGTCTCGGTCAATTTATGAACCCTGAAAGTAAAATTGTAGCAGATGCCAGTGTACATAATCAATTGAATGCTCTTTATAAAAATAAATCATTTCAAAAAAATGCGTTGAACTACAAGGAAAAACAAGATTGGATTTACAACAAAGACAGTCTGTTTCGTGTGTTAGGGCTGCAAAGCACCCACAATCCGCATATTGGAAACATAGAATTTTTAAAAGGAAAATACCATGAACCTTTAGCTGAAATCCCTAAAAAACAATGGCAATGGAAAAAAGGAGAAGCGTATTCTTATCTGATAGACATCCTGCAGCATGATTCCGTTATTTACAGAATGATTTTGGTAAACGGAACTTTGACCAACAAAGCAATTGCAACGTTGAAAGAGCAAAGTGAAAAAAGAAAATCAGATATTCAATTGCAAATATTCTGGAAAGAAAAGCTGGTTACTGAAAACATGAATACTGTTTACAATATTACCCAACCGAAACTACTCGTTCTGCATCACTGGAACAACTTTTTTAATCCGATAAATAAGCCAATACAATATTTCAGAGATTCACATCTTCCTGAAGTGCTGAAGTCTTATAATGAAAAGAAGATTCCAATGTCAGTGATGCTGCCATTTACAACTGTAAATTTATAAGGAAGCGCTACATCAGCACGATATCATCTGCGTGTGCCAGAATGAGATTCTGCTGTTTCAGATTTTTCTGTAATTCTTTAGACGAAATTCTTGCGCGCGCTACAGCAAATGCATTTCCATTTTCGTCTAAAAGCTCGAAAGCTTCACCTTCTTCAAATGCTGCCTGTATGGCTTTAATACCGACTACTAACAAGCTTTTTCGTTTCAGCAACGCCTTTTGTGCACCTTCATCCACCACAATGCTGCCAATCACCAGACTACCGCTTGCCAGCCATTTTTGTCGTGCATTTTTAGCAACATTTTTAGGATAACAAACTGTTCCCGATTTTTCTTTAACCGCATTGAGCAATCCGTTTTTTTCTCTGGCAGGAAAAATAATTACCTTAATTCCAAGATTGGTTGCCATATGAGAAAATGTAAGTTTGCTAATCATTCCACCCAAACCGGCAGCTGATTTTTCTTTGGTTGCCAATCCCAAAATCTTATCGTCAAACTTTTCAATACGTCGAATTAATTTTCCGTCATTATCCAAAACACCATCTACAGATGTTCCGATTAACAGCAACTGTGCGCCAAAGCCAACGGCAAGCAAGGTAGCCAGTTCGTCATTATCTGAAAATTTAAGTTCACGCGAACTTACCACATCATTCTCATTTGCAATCGGTATAATGCCATTTTTCCAAAGCTCTTCGTAAGTGGCTCGCAGCTGCAGGAATTTTTCTCTGTCAGAAAAGTGACCACGCTCACACAAACTTTGTGCAATCGGAATTTTATATTTTGCAAATGCTTCCGAATATTTATATATCAAAATAGGATTACCGATAGCTGCAGCAGCTTTTCTTTCTTCAATTTTACCTGTATAATTACGTATGAATTTTTTACCGGTTCCCACTGCACCTGAAGAGACCATCACGATATGATATTCTTTATGCAAAGCGGCCAATTGCTTTGCCACACTTTGCACCACCAACTCATCCAGATTACCTTGCTCATTCGTAATAGATGAAGTGCCAATTTTGAAAACCAATATCGGTTTTTGCATAAATTATAAAAGTTTATACAAAGTAATACTTATTTTGGAGTTGCGTAAAAAATGTAGTTTAAATTTAGTTGAATGTTTATTTTAATTTAAAAAGATCAGAGAAATAGTATATTTACAATGCCAATAAATAAATAAAGAGGCAAGCATTCGATAATAAAATCTTATAAAAAAATAATTTTGTTAAATTGCTTTTTTAAAAAATATCAACAACATTTAAATAAAGTATAAAATGGGTACAGAAGAAATTATTCAAAAATTTGAGTTGGAAGCACATCCGGAAGGCGGTTTTTACAAACGTACGTATGCCGCTGAAAACAACTCTTTTTCTTCAATTATTTTTTTATTAACAGAAGGAAATTTTTCTGCCTTTCACAAAATCAAATCAGATGAGCAGTGGAATTGGTATGATGGTGATGCGATTGTTATTCACGAAATTGACGCTGAAGGAAAATACGCCAAAACCATTTTATCTAATGACGATGCAAACTTCAATTTTCAATACGTAGTAAAAGGCGGCAATTGGTTTGCAAGTGAATGCATTGGTGATAACGGCTATGCACTTTTCGGCTGCACCGTTATACCGGCATTTTCATTTGATGATTTTATATTAGCCGACCGCAGCCATCTCATTGAGCAATTTCCGCAACATGAAAAAATTATTGATCGCCTGACAAAATAATTTTTTACATATTTAAGAAATGCAGGAAATAAAAATTCACCAGCCAATTATTGATGCCGTCATTGTTTGCCTTAAAGCTGTTTTTGAAGAAGGAAAAGTTGCCGACAAAGAAGTTAGTTTTCTGTTAAAGCAGCATAAAAATTTCGGATCTCGTGATAGAAGCATGATTGCCGAAAGTGTATATGATATAGTGCGTTGGAAATTAAAGTATACGCATCAACTGGAAATCTATAATCCTGCATTTTCAAAATACAAACACCTGTTGCTGGTTAGTTTACTCAACAGAAAATACAGCATCAAAAATCCTGAATTATTTGAAGTTACACCTGAAGAAATCAATGCATTAACTAAAGTTACGGTACAGACTATTGCTGTAAAACATATTGAACAATCCTATCCGGAAGACTTCTATACATTTTGCCTGGAAAGTATTGGCGAAAAATGGCATGAACTGGCAAAAGCGCTGAATCAAAAACCAAGTGTATTTTTACGAATGAATACCATAAAAATGCCAATATTAAATGTGCAATGGTCAACAGATGCATTTATAGAATTAGTAAAAAAAGAGAATATTGAAGCAGCCAATACTGATACTGAAAATTGCATCCAAATCTTATCAAAAAACAATTTAAAGAACAGCGATTTATACAAACAAGGGTTGTTTGAATTTCAGGATATCGGCTCACAGGCAATTGGAAATTTCTTATTCGAGTCTATTTCGGATACGTCGAAAATAAATGACATAAGCATTTTAGATGTATGTGCCGGTGCCGGTGGAAAAACGCTGCATTTATCTGCTCTGCTTAAAAATAAAGGGAAAATTTACGCAACAGATTACAAGGCTGCACGCTTAAAAAACTTACAGCAAAGAGCCGAACAGGCCGGTTGTGAGAACATAAAAATTATCGACTTTAAGGAAGTCAAACAATTAAAGAATCTGGATTATATTTTAATGGATGCACCTTGCAGCGGCACCGGAACATTCAAACGACAGGCAGATTTAAAATATAAAATCACACCGGAAAAAATCCAGGAATATCAGACCATACAGGCAAGCTTGCTCAATGAATATAAAAACGGGTTGCAAAAAAACGGCAAACTTATTTATGCCACCTGTAGTATTTTGCCACAGGAAAATGAACTTCAAATACAAGGTTTTCTGAAAAATAATCCCGGATTTAAACTAGAAAAATTCAAGCAATTGTTGCCCATTGAATATGATGGTGATGGATTTTATATGGCGTTACTGAGTAAGTAAACTCAAAGGTTGCTTCACTGCACTTGAAATGACGTTAATTCAGCTTCACCGGTGAGGTCATATAAAATTCCGGAATGATGACGTGAAAGAGTTTTCCGTCGTTGCATTTTTCCATGAGAAACGTGCCGAACATTTTGCCCATATCGGTTTTTAAATCACAACCGGAAACGTATTCATATTTCTCGCCGCGTTTTATAATCGGCTGTTCACCCACCACGCCTTCGCCTTCCACTTCACGGCGTTGTCCAAGTGCATCTACAATATACCAATGTCTGCGCAGCAATTGTATGGTATCGTTGCCGTTATTTTCTATAGTGATTCGGTATGCAAACATAAAATGCTGACTCATCGGATAAGAATAATCCGATTGGTAGAACGTTTCTACGCTTACTTTTACTTTATGTGTGATGGCAGTGACCATATGCTTTTGTTCTGTAGTAAATATAACAATAAAAGGTAAAAAATAGTTTCGTTATAATTTAAAAGATGCTGAAACAAGTTCAGCATGACGAGGTACGCTGGAAATAACTATTAATGTCCGAATTTAAGGAAGTAGTTAACGACTTCTTCGAGTTGTTTTTGTGCCATCGGTAAATCATCATTGATTATCGTTAAATCAAACTGATTGGCTTCGTTCATTTCCACAGATGCCTTTTCCAGTCGTTTGGTAATTTTTTCATCGGAATCGGTGCCACGCGTTCTTAACCGGTGCTCCAGTATTTCCAGGCTGGGTGCTTGTATGAAAATAGAAAGCGGTTTGAATTTCAGGTTCTTCATCACATTAATGGCACCAAAAACATCGACCACTAACAATGGAAATTTATTTAATTCATTAATTCTGTCGAGCTCTGATTTCATCGTACCATAGTACATACCAGCATAGACTTCCTGCCATTCCAGCAGTTCGTCTTCTTTTATTTTTAATTCAAATTCCTCATTATTCATGAAGTGATAATCGACACCATGTTGTTCTCCTTTTCGTATGGAACGTGAAGTGGCGGAAACAGAATAGGAAAGCTCGGGAAATTGCAGCAGCAGAAAGTCACCTAAGGTATTTTTGCCTACACCGGACGGACCTGAAAGTATAATGACTTTTTGCATGTGCGAAGATAGGATTTAGTCGTGAGTCGTGAATCGTGAGTCGATATAATTTTTCAACATTATAAAGACTGTGAATAATCCATTTTTATGATTTCTAAATAATTGCTTACAACTTTTTGCTCACAACTTGTCACTATAATATATTCAATACCTGTTCTTTTATTTTTTCGAGCTCATCTTTCATTTGCACTACAATTTTCTGCATGTTGGCATCGTTGGCTTTAGATCCGATTGTATTAATTTCTCTGCCGATTTCCTGTGCAATAAATCCGAGCTTTTTACCTTTTTCCATAGTATCTCCCTGCAGTGTTTCCATGAAATACAAAGAATGTGTATCCAGACGGACTTTTTCTTCGTTGATGTCCATTTTTTCCAGGTAAAAAATCAATTCTTCTTCGAACCTGTTTTTATCCATCAATTCTTCCTGCACATGAACGGCAACGTCGTGTTTGAGTTTTTCACGCAGCTTTTCCATTCTGCTTTCTTCATGTGGCTGCAATTCTGTTTTCAGTTGTTCAATTGAACGAATTCTATCCACTAAGTCTTTTTCCAGCTGCGTACCTTCATCTTTTCTGAATTGTATAATATTGCTGAGTGCTTCTTTCACGCCTTCGTTCAATGCAAGCATATCATCGTCATTCAATTCTGCCAGTTCTGTTTTGCTGATATCCTGAAAACGCAGAATTGCCGGCACCACATCACCTAAAGGAATATTTTTTTCTTCTGAAAATTTTTTCAATTGCAGATAATAATTTTCGATGAGATTAAAATTCAATCCACTGGTTATGCCGTTTGCTTTTTCTTCCTGAAAAAATAAATCTACTTTCCCTCTGATTAATTGCGAGCCAATCAATTTGCGTATTTCAATTTCTTTTCCTCTTAATTCTGCTACTGCTTTAAAATTTAAATCCAGTGATTTACTGTTCAGTGATTTTATTTCTATAATGTAGGATTTGTCTCCCAGTTTAATGCTGGATTTTCCGTAGCCGGTCATGGAATATAACATAGATATTTATGATTTAAGAATTGAGATTGATATAACGATTTACTGAAATTTATAACCTGTAACTTCTGCTAAAAATCTTTACTCAGAGAGAAATGCCAGATTGGTTTTCTATTGAATTGCAAACCATCATAACCGAATCCAGTATCCAAGCGTATGAAAAAGCCGAGAATATTTGTTCTAAAACCGCCACCGGTACCGAATACAAACGGATTTCTGTAATAGTTTACTGTCACAACCACCGGATTATTATTGGGCTGCGATGTAACGACTTCATTGCTTTTAGCATTGTCCTGATTAAATGGATTTGCAAAGTTATATGCGATGCCTGCATCAAAAAACCCAACTAACTGGAAGTCTCTGAGGAATGCAGATTTCAATGGTTTTTTAGCAAAAAATGAAAACAGCGGAATGCGCAACTCTGAATTCCATAACAAATAATTATTTCCGTTTCTGATATTCTGCGGCAAACCTCTCATGTTCATCACCGGTGCCTGTAAGCCATAATTTTGGTCAGTGGCAATTGGAATATCGTTGGCATACTTTGGATTTAACCAGGTGTCCACACCACCTAAGAAGTACAATATTTTTTTAGGACCAAATGAAGTTGCTCCTGCAAAACGGTTTGCCCAGATTATATTTCTATAGACTTTCTGATAATGACGAACATCAAATCCAATATTTGCCAGGTGCGAATTTTTCTCATTTGCATTATAGAAATATTCTGCAAAAACTTTATAACGGAAACCGTTGTGAATATTAAACTGAATTTCTTTAGAGTTGTCCTGTACAAATTCCACACGACCGGATACCCAGTTTTCTTTTACATCTTGTAATTGAAAACTTATCTGATCAGTAAGTGAAACATCTAAACTTTCATTTCTGTAAGACACTGACCATCGCAAGCTTTTTGTAATATCGAATGGATAACTGAAAGAGGTTTCAAAGAAGTTGGTGCGTGTTTTTCCTGTGTATATAAACGGCAAGGTATTCCCGTTCTGGTCTTGTACGTTAAAATTAATTTTATCAGATCGACGGTAATACAATATCGTTTTATCGATGCGTTTTTTAAGGTTTACATATTTTACATAGGTTTCAAAACCTCTGAAATCAAAAGGAATGCGGAAGCCTCCGAATATTTTATGGTCTTCCATTAAATCACTGACACCAAAATTTATCATTCCGCTGATGTTGGGAAAATTATAACTTCCAAGATTCTGATTAAAACTCTGGTAGTTTTGAGTCATGATACTGTTATCCAGCTGAGTCACCACATAATCCGATGTGAATCTTGCACGATAAGGCAAAATTCTGATTTTCTTTCCGGTAGTACTTTCCACATTTTCATTGCTTACAACCGGCACCGGTGAGTTTTGTAAAAACGGCGACGGCTCTTCATCTACGGCAATTATTTTAACGGTATCATTGATTTCAATGATACCTGCCGTATCTGTTTTTATTGGTTGTGTCACTTGCATTGTTGTAATAACAGTATTAAAATCAGATTCAAAGGTGTATCTGAAATTTCCATTATACAAACTGTCCATGGTAATGTCTGTTTCTCTGGCTATTTCCGTATTATTTTTAGGAGCACTGGCCGGCTTTTTGTAATTAGAAGCCATCAACACACTTTCCTTGTAAAACTTACGAAAGGAAGTATTGCGTAATCCAAACGACTTCTTTTCTGAAAGTGCTTCTTCCAGTAAATTTGGTTTACTGTAGATAAAAGATTTTCTCTTGTTGGCACCAAAAAAGAAATAACTGTTTTGTCTGGATAAGGCTGCTCGTTCTATTCCTTTCGAGAAGTTTGTTACCGGAAACGTAACACCTTTCCATTTGTAACTATCCACTTCCAGGCGAATGGTTTGCGCTGAATCCGTATCTTCGTTAATTAATTGTTCTATTGTATCTTTTCCTACATAAAAACTATCCAGTGTGCCCACATACTGATTGCTGATTCCATTTTCATCGCTTAAAAAAGAATAGAATGCGTCGTTATAATTTCCGATGGGTTTCTCGTTGGCAAATGGTGTCTCTGTCACACGTGCCAAATCCGTTCCACGCTTGTTTAAATCGTAATAAAATAAATCGAGTGTATGTGTCGGCAAGATGGTGTCAACATCAATAAACGCATCTGTTTGTCTGTTGGAAGAAAACAATACTCCATCGTTGCCATTCCAGTTCACGTAAACAGGATTTAAATCGTCGGCTTTATCATTGTTCAGTTGAGTCGTCGTTGAATTTCCGGTGTTGTATAAGTACAAATCCGTTTGTCCTTTATTTTGTCCCGAAACAGCTAATAAATTTGGGTTATTCGTGAAGTCGGCACCATAAATGCGTTGAAACTTGATGATATTATTTTTTGTGGTAGTTTTTTTATCGAGGTCAATTTGTCGCAGACGAATAACATCTTTCTTTTCAGAAATCACAGCCAGCTTATGACCTGATTTTGTCCATGCTAAAATTGGATAAGATTTATCAAAAGGATACTGATCTGAACGGAAGCCACCTTTGCCGACCTGTTTCGTTTTTTTGGTTTGTAAATCCTGTACAAATAGTTTATAAAATCCACCGTCAAATGCAGCATAAGCAGCATATTTTCCATCAAAAGACACTTTCATGTCACCAATTTCATTATTATTTCTTTTTTTGATTTTGGTTGCAGCAAAACCGGCTGTACTGTCTCTGTCTTTGTTGTCTATTTGATACCTGCTGAGGTAAAATTCTTTCCAGTTGCGCATCAATTCCTCCACCGTAGTGTTTACAGAGTACACAAATCCTTTGTTTATATTGTGATTGACGCGTGTGATATACAAAATATTAGGAATAGCATCTCTGCCATACATTTCATTAACCATATACCAGAACGACTGACCTGCAAATTCAGGATTGATGCCTGTTAATCGGTTGAAATCAGATTTTTTAGCCGTTTGCAGATAATGTTTCAATTTTGCATCCTGTTCCGTGTTCCAGGGTTCGCCCATGTATGCAGAAAGTCCGCTTCTGTACCAATCCGGTAAAACCAGAAAAATGGCATTTTGAATTTTCTGACCAAAACTTCTACCAGCCATCATCTGACGAATATACAATTCGGATAATCCTTTCATCAAATCTCGCTGAAGGTGACGATGATTTCCATCATAGTGCAAGAATAATTTGTTATCGCGCAAAACAGTTGTTCCGCCAATATTAAAATCTTCTTGTCCTAATCCGATATTTGATTGTGCCAAATCAGTAATATCATTATACACTAAGATATCTACCTGAGAACGGTAATGAAAGTCCATTTGCTTATCCAGTTCTTTCAATTTCTTTTCAGCTGTTGTCCAAACAAATTTACCAATCTCTTGTCCGCCGGGATAAAAATAAATGGTAAAATTATCAGAGTTGTAAATTTGCCAGGCGAATGTATGATACTGCACGCGATTTTGACCAAATTGCACTTGTGTAGTTTGAGAAAACAATAGTGAGTAATGAGTAGTGAGTATTGATATAAACAGCGTAATTTTTAATAAAAAAGAATACTTTTTAGAAAAAATGTTGTTTGATATTTGTACGTTTTTATTCATTTTTTATTATCAAAATGCAATGTGCTTTACTTATTACAATTTACTACTTTTACAAAGTAAATAAATATCCATGTAGTTTCCTATATAAACAATCAAAATTGATATCAGGATATTCTATATGCACCATTACTAAATATAACAAAAACATACAAAATCATATGGATAACGCAAAAATAAAGACAGATATTGCCGCATTTTGTTTTAATCCTTTTCAGGAAAACACTTACGTAATTTCAGCAGCAAATAAAGAATGCTGGATAATTGATCCGGGTTGTTACACACTGCAGGACCAGAAAACATTATCAGGTTATATTGAAAAGAACGAACTTAAGCCTGTAAAACTGCTGAATACACATTGTCATTTAGACCATATTTATGGAAATAAGTTTGTTTCGGATGAATATCAGCTGGAATTAGGCATCCATGAAAAGGAATTACCCATGCTGCAACGTGCTGATGTAGCGGCACGTATGTATGGCGCAAAAATTCCGGAAAAATGCGAACCCGGTTATTTTATAAAAGAAGGCGAACAATTTCTGTTAGATGCTGCCGTTTTTGATATTCTGTTCACACCAGGACATTCGCCAGGCAGCGTATGTTTTTCCAATAAGGGTGAAAAATATGCCGTTGTTGGCGATGTACTCTTTCAGGGAAGCATAGGGCGAACGGATTTACCAGACGGTGACTATGCCACGCTGATAAAATCCATTCAAACACAATTACTGGTTTTGGATACAGCTACAGAAATTTTTAACGGACATGGACCAAGTACCACTGTTGGCGCAGAAAAAAAATCAAATCCTTTTTTAAGCTGATGGTATGTATATATACAGTGTCACCATAACTATTGAAACAGAAGCAGAACAGGAATGGCTGGAATTTATGCAGCAAAAACACATTGCCGACGTGCTGAAAACCGGCTATTTTACTGCAGCTTCCATGCGAAAAACTGTAAATGAAGATAACGCTGCTTTTGTAAAGTATAACATTGAATATACCTCAGATTCATTGGAAGCGTATACACAGTATCAGCAACTGGAAGCGACAAGATTGCAAAAAGATGTTGCAGACCGGTTTTCGGGTAAGTTTACAGCTCAACGAGTCTTATATAAGAAAGTAGCTGAGTTGTAATTTGTCTCTTATCAATTCAAAAGAATATAATAGAAAAGCACAGAATAAATTCTGTGCTTTTCGTTATGCTGTATTTAATAAACTAATTTTATTTCGTTTTTAATTTCTTGCGGGTAGCTTTATCCACCTTATCTGTTTGGTCGTTGATATCATCACCTTCATCATTTGTTTTGTTGCCGCCTAATTTTGCGAAATCAAATTTCAATGTGAATCTGAAGGTATTATCCAATGGGTTTCTTGCTCCACCCGTTGGAATCAGATATGAAAAATCTAAGCCAAAT
>JBIKPT010000248.1:0-3135 GCA_044357355.1 Chitinophagales bacterium | reverse complement strand
CAGGAAATCATCTTTAGAGCCTCATTTGGTGTTATTGGCATTGGCCTAGGCTTTTTAATTGTCAATGCAGGTTATACTCCCTCCGACAGAATAGCAATACTGATATTTTTTATCGGACTATTACTAAATATTTACGCTAATTATGCAAAAAAGAAAAATGATAATAAATAACTATTAGCTAATCATGTTGATCTAAAGTTTCTTACCTAATTCTTAGCAGTCCTCTATAATTTCCAATAACGTTTAGCTAAAAGTTGAAAATTAACGAACTACATCCAACAGAAGCACTAACGCATAACAGCACATTGGCGAATATGGCGCGCGCAGTAGTAATTTGAACATTCGTCCCACTAAAACCTTTAGTGGTAAATTGACAGTTCAGTGCTTCTAAGTCAGCCACATCGCCAATCTGCAAAACGTCAGCCTGTGAAAAAACTTCACCATCTGTTTATAAAAATAAACATAAAAAAGAAGATGAAGTTTTTTCACAGGCTGACGTTAGTGGTAATGTTTTTACAACGCTTCGTATTAAACAGGCGACTCAAAAAACTGACTTTACACTAGTTTGACATGCGGAGAATAATTTTAACATTTGCCGCATTTTTGCGGAGAATAATGCTTATATTTGCCGCAACAATTGTTTCAAAAAGTGGCTAAATACATTTACGAATACAAAAACTGGACAGACTTCACTTGGCGGGAAACCGCCATCAATGCAATATTTGGCGAAGTCCGCAACCTGCAAGGCAAGATTATAGGGCAGATGAACACACTTGGCTTTGCCACAAAAGAAGAGGCAACACTTACGACACTGACACTTGACGTCATTAAATCATCTGAAATAGAAGGAGAAAAACTCGACTATGACCAAGTTCGTTCATCAATTGCAAGAAGACTTGGTATTAACATTGCCGGACTTGTTCCAGCAAATAGAAACGTAGAAGGAGTTGTTGAAATGATGCTTGATGCAACTCAAAACTATCAAAAGCCATTGACAAATAAACGGCTGTTTGGATGGCATTCTGCTCTTTTTCCGGCAGGACATAGCGGAATGCACAAAATTGAAGTTGGTCGGTATCGAACAGGTGAGATGCAAATAGTTTCAGGTGCTATGGGAAAAGAAAAAATCCATTACGAAGCGGTTTCTGCAAACAGAGTAAAAGAAGAAATGGACAAGTTTTTAAAATGGTTTAATGACAACTCCCCTATTGACCCTGTTCTAAAATCTGCAATTGCTCATTTCTGGTTTATTATCATACACCCATTTGACGATGGAAACGGAAGAATTGCAAGAGCAATTTCAGATTTAATGCTTGCTCGTGCAGACAAGACAACTGAACGATATTATAGTATGTCAAGTCAAATTTTGGTTGAACGAAAACAATATTATGAGATTTTACAAAAAGTTCAATACAGCAATGGCGACATTACAGATTGGTTAGATTGGTTTTTGCATTGCCTTAAAAATTCACTTATAACAACAGGAGCAACTTTGCAGAAAATATTGCGTAAAACTGAATTTTGGAAAATTCACGAAAACACTGAATTTAACGAACGACAGAGATTGGTTTTAAACAGACTCTTTGATGGATTTGATGGGAAACTAAAATCATCTAAGTGGGCAAAAATTGCAAAATGTTCACCCGACACTGCATTGCGTGACATTAAGGGCTTAATTGACAAGAGAATATTACGCCAAGAGCAACAAGGCGGACGAAGCACAAACTACGAACTTGCCGACTTCTGAATGTAACACTACCGCCAACATCGGTTTTGCGTCAGGCGGGGTGACGTGCTTCTATTGACAATTTTGTGTATAATTGAAGTGCGGCTCTTCGTATCGAGTGTAGTGCTAAAAAGCCCGCCCATCGCCAATCTACAAACCGTTATACTTTATCTGTATTTTTTTGCGGATTAACTATACTTCGCATTCGCAACCTTTAAAAATGCAGGCCGGCTACGTCGGTTTACTATGCTTTCCTGTTAACAAAACAATTGCTGTGGAAACAATCTTACCGTTTTAAATCCATTGTGATGTATTTTTGCAAAAAACCGATATGGCTGCTCCGTTTTATTTTCCCAAACAAAAAAGTTTTTATAAAGGCAAAGTACGCGATGTGTACAACATCGACGACCAGTACCTCGTCATGATCGTGAGCGATCGTATTTCAGCTTTTGATGTGGTGCTGCCACGACCGATTCCTTATAAAGGTCAGGTGCTGAATCAGATTGCGTCCCGTTTTTTAGCTGCTACCAAAGATATCGTTCCCAACTGGGTGCTGGAGGTGCCCGCAGCCAATGTCACCATAGGAAAAGTTTGCGAGCCCTTCCGTGTGGAAATGGTGATTCGCGGCTATCTGGCAGGTTCGGCATGGCGCGCCTATAAAAACGGCGACCGTATCTTGTGCGGCGTTGCACTTCCGGAAGGCATGAAAGAAAATCAAAAGTTTGAGACACCTATCATCACGCCTACGACCAAAGCAATTGTGGGTCATGATGAAGAAATCTCTAAAGAAGAAATTTTGGCGCGCGGCATTGTGAGCAAAGAAGATTACGAGCAACTCGAAACATATACACAGCAGGTATTTCAACGTGGTACTGAAATAGCGGCAACACGTGACTTAATTTTGGTAGACACCAAATATGAATTCGGTAAAATCGGCGATACTATTTATTTAATAGATGAAATTCACACACCGGATTCATCGCGCTATTTTTATGCGAAAGGTTATGAAGAACGTTTGAACAACAACGAACCACAGAAACAACTTTCTAAAGAGTTTGTCCGTGAGTGGCTGATTGCCAATAATTTTATGGGCAAAGAAGGACAAACCGTTCCGGAAATGACAGACGACATTGTAGCTACCATCTCAAACAGATATATAGAACTCTACGAGCTTATTTCAGGTGAGCAATTCATAAAAGCAGACACATCTAATATCGAGCAGGATATATTGAAAACGTTGGATAAATTAGGTGTGTAATTGTCAGAATTTGGATTTATTGGATGAATGGATTATTGGATTATTTCCATCCATTAATCCCAAAATCGCGTAAATCCTAATTCTGACAAAAAGGGCAAATCCTAATTCAGACAAAAAGAAGAAAAATGAAAAGCTATGAGCGAGAAAATTG
>JBIKPT010000247.1:0-3143 GCA_044357355.1 Chitinophagales bacterium | reverse complement strand
CTATCTTTTTCATAATGATGAAGCGAGTGCAAAGTGTCTCCCACATTTTCATTAACCGACTGTAAATATTGCTCCTTACTTATATTATATTTAACACTTTTAATTTTTTCTTTTTCAGTTATTTCCGTAGACGTTGATTCTTTACCCTTATCCGTTTTACCAGCCTGTAATTCTTTTAATTTTTTCTTGGCGCCTTGCTTCCCAACTACAGTGTGCAAAACAGCCCCTTCGGTTGCATAAACTTCATTAGCATATGTTAATCCGCGCGAGATTTCATTATGTAATTCGAGAAGTAGATTTTCAACATCATTCGGGATATCATTTACAACCTTTTCTTTCATTTTTGCAATCTGAACCCTAAGTTGTTTGACTTTTAAATTTTTCTCTTCATATAATCTATTCGACGCTTCCATTTTTTTGGCGTCCTTTGCATAATGATCTTCCTCATTGTCTACAGCTTTTTCCATTCCTTTCAATTTATCATCCACTTCTTTTTCAAATGTGTGAAATTCTTGATTTGCCGTCACGAAAGCTTTTTCTGTTTGTTCTTTTTCTTCAATTGCTTTTATGGCAGAAATAGTTAAAAATTTGTATTCTAACCACTGTCTATTATTCATATTTCTCCGAATTTTAACCAAAGACCAAACTTCATTTTGTTCATCCTTTTTCTTTTGCCCATCTTTACTCAATTCTTTTCCGGTCAATTTTTTCGCCTCCGATGTAATATTGTAAGCTACTTCTCCTTTTTTCTTATCTCCTGCTACCTCTGTGGTTCCAAACATCCAATCTGAAGCGTATACATTAATATCAAATAAAGCACCTGGTTCTTTGTTCACTCCAAAGTGTTCTTTAAACTCTTTATTTACAACTTTAATCCCAATTTCTGTATTTTGTCCTTGCATCGATAAGTCCTTATCCGAAGTAACAGAATCGGCACCAACCGCATCGCCAACTGCAGGAACCATTAAATCGGCATTTTTATTTATTTCAATTTCTTCTTTCGAAGCAGGTTCAATCCCAGCATTAGTTACCTCTTCTTTAACCTTTGCTTCTGCTTTTCCTTTGAATTTGTCCCATTCAAAAGCCCGCATTTTTATCATTCCTCCCATAACTGTCAAGCTATTTTGATGTGAAGGCTTATTTGTTATCTCAGGCCATTTTTGCATTGTTAAAACATCTTTGGTGTAAAACCAATCAGCGTTAAAATTATGCTTTAATATGTTTAACAGGGTTCCATCTTCTGTCTTATTAGAAAGTTCCTTTGCTTTTTCTTCTGTATTCATATCTGCGGCTAATAACGCTTCATCTTTTTTTTGAATCACATTGTCAGAAAAATTAGTTTGAACTGAAGGCTGACTAACTAAACTTATTGCTAATGATTCAATATTGGAACCAGGCTCTATAACTGGAGAAGCGTTTATCCCTTTTTTTTGTATTGGCTCCTTTGTTTTGGTAGAAGAAGATAAATTGGTTGTAGGTGGCTTCAAAGAAACACCCTCACTTTTTTTTTGCAATGCCTGGTTGGCAATTGAATTAGATGTATTATTATTTTGGGAATTATTATCTTTCATCTTTGAAGCAAAAAATAGGTAAATAGTTTATTTAGATGCCATCGAATTTTTTCTTTCATCAAATGATATTTTATTGTTCATAAGTGCTTCAACTTCTGGATCAAATATCAATGGGACAACTTTGATAATCAGGTTACCTGATTCAGAGGTTCCAAAAAGTGTAAGAATAGCAGAGAGTGGATTTTTACTAATCTCAGAAACATATTTCAAAAAGAAACCTTGTTTTCCTACTTGATGAAATTTCCCTTGATTCCGGCATTTATTTTATAATTCATTATCTTCTAGTTTTGCTAAGACCTGTTTTAACGATAAACTACCATTGGTAAACTGATTAATAATATCCTTGAAACAAATCAATGAATTTCGGTACAAAGTAAATATTTCTATGAATTGATGTTCCTTAGGAATTTCAAATCGTGGTACAGGGAATATAAATTTAAACCCAAGTTCAGCCATCTTGTTTACTGATATTGATCCAATAGGTAATTTTGCATTGATTTCATTGATAAGATAAAACAGATCTTCCTTTTTTTCAGGGTTGATTGATGGAATAATCAAGGAATATAACTGCATCAACCTTATTTCCTGGAAATGATCTTCAGGCAGAGGTACATACATCAAATTAGAAGAACCATGCACAGGATCGGAAATTAGCAATAGATTTAAAGGGATAAGATCAGAGGCTTCCATTACTTCGACACTTAAGGGAAGTTGTTGCAAATAGTCTTTAATTTGCGATAAATATAGCTGATCTTTTAAATTTATAAAATTGTCATTCATAGTGTTTTTTTAAAAATTATCTTCCGGATTTCATTGATTCAACAATCAAACTAACTTGCGTTCTGATTTCTGACTCGTCATCATACTTTGTACTGTAAACAGCAGAGAGGTAAACACCTGTCGATTTTAATAACTGCTCGGCTTTTTTAATTTGAGGTTCCTTTGCTAAGGTAACCGGTTTTTTAATATTGTCTAAAAAATAATAAATGCTCTTCGCATGGCTAACGTATTCCTTATGTTTTGAAGCTGATGAACGATTAGTATCTCCGCCCAATACTGCATGATCGCGCGCTTGTTTTTGTAAGAATTTTGCAGCACTTTGACTAAGTTCAATTCCTATAGCTACACCTTTTAAGGAGCCTGCAACAACACTGCCAGGACCAGGGAAGAAACCTGCTATGTCTCCGGCAATTTTAATTAGTCCAGAAAGTATGCTTCTTGCACCAGCAACTTTTCTCTTTTGATTGATTTCCTGCATTTTACTTCCCATTTCATAAAATCTTATTGCTAAATAAAGGGAGTTAAAATTTACAGTATCAGGTATTTCGAATATTTTTTTGAAGGCATTTTCATTATTTGCTTTCGCCTGTGGATCATCTATTTGTTTAATAAAATCCATACGTTCCATCATTTCCGGCAATAAGCGCAAATAGGTAATGCGACTGCCAAATTTTCCTCTTTTTTCGTTTTGGAAGAGTTTATTAATTTTCTCAGGTGATTTTCCAAGCACATTTTTAAGTCTATCATGGTACTCAGCACTAACAGTGGTCATTTCCTTTTCATTCTGTTCTG
>JBIKPT010000246.1:0-3169 GCA_044357355.1 Chitinophagales bacterium | reverse complement strand
TTTATGGAAGGTGTCAGCCTCAGAAGAAATGATTATCCGATTGTGGATGAAAAGGATTTCAATACCTATATAGTGCAGATTGATGACGCAGAAAACGATTTTATTTTCATGAAAAGTAAAAAAAGCGATCGCTGGTGGATGAAAATCACCTACGATAAAAAGGATCTGCAAAAACATATACTCGTGCCCTGTACGTACAAAGATTACCTTACAGCCTTAAATAATGAAATACCGGAACGCTGGATGCGTGAATGGATGCGGTTATCTTAGCGTAGATAGTAAATGTGCTTTTTAAGCGTAAATAAGTTAAGATTTAGTTAACTAAGTTAACTTTTATAAACCAGTAGGTGTTTTAACTGTCTATTGAAAATATTATTGGTAAAATTGCAGGATGATTAAACAGATACTTTTCATTGTATTTATAAGTTGTATTTCTCTCACAAAGGCTCAAACATTTACCGTATCCGGAAAAATAACGGATGCTAAAGACAATTCGGAACTTATTGGTGTAAATGTTACCATCACGAATGTAAAGGATAGTACCCAAACAAGAGGTATGTCTACAGATTTAGAAGGTAATTTTTCTATAGCAGATGTGCCTGCCGGTGATTACGTGTTAAATATCACTTATATCAGTTACAAAACAATCATTAAAACAATTTCAGTCACGGAAAATCTGGATTTGAAGAGTATTGTAATGGCTGAGGAAAGTAAATTACTGAAAGAAGTGGTAATAGAGGAAAAGCAAATCAGAGTACAGCAATTTGGTGATACCTCACAATTTAATGCAAATGCATTTAAAACCAATAAAGATGCTACCACAGAAGATTTATTGGTAAAGATGCCTGGTGTGTCATCCGATAACGGAACGGTGAAAGTAAACGGGGAAGAAGTGAAGCGGATTTTGGTGGACGGGAAACCTTTCTTTGGCGATGATCCGAGAACAACCATGCAGAATTTACCTGCTGATGTGATAGATAAAGTACAGGTTTTTGACAGACTTAGCGATCAGTCTTTGTTTACCGGTTTTGATGATGGCAATGCGCAAAAGACCATTAATATCGTTACTAAAAACGGAATGAATAATTCAAAATTTGGCAGATTTTATGCCGGATACGGCGGCCCGGATAATCGATTCAATATCGGATTGAATTATAATACGTTCAAAGGTGATAAACGTTTTTCTATTCTGGCAATGAGCAATAATATCAATCAGCAAAATTTCAATATACAGGATTTGGTAGGAGCAACAAGTTCCGGAAGTGCTAACAGCGGACAAGGCGGTGGCAGAGGCGGACAAGGCGGTGTCGGCAGAAACAGTCCGGGGAATAATTTTTTTGTGGGTCAGCAAAATGGGATTGCCACCACTACTGCACTGGGTTTGAATTATTCTAATAAGATAGGAAAAGAAAAAAAAGTTACGTTGTCCGGTTCTTATTTCTTTAATGGTACCAAAAATGAAAACATAAGTTTGAGTAACAGGAATTATATTTCAAACAGCGACAGCGGATTGGTTTACAACGAAACGAAAGAAATTACCAGCAAGAATTTTAACAACAGGCTAAACCTGAGAATTGAGTATGTTATCGATTCATCAAATTCAATAACGATAACACCATCTATAAGCAGCCAGAACTACATTTCTTCTTCAATACTGAACGCTACCAACATCAGAAATAATGAAAGTTCGGAAAGTGCCACCCAAAATAACCAACGCTCAAAACAGTTCGGTATCAACTTTTCCAACGATATTTTATATCAGCATAAATTCAATAAAAAAGGCAGAACAATTTCCGTTAATCTGACTACAGCAGCCAGCACCAGAAGAACCAACGGAAATTTATTTACCTATAATAATTTTCAAACAGATTCTATATTCATCATTGATTCCATCGACCAGCAATCTGCTTATAAAACCAGAAGTTATACTATTGCAGGAAATATTGCTTATACAGAGCCAATTAAAAAATATGGTCAGATTTCCATCAACTATTCACCTTTATTTACCAGCACCATCGCAGAGAAGAATACAGATAACTATGATGTTTTGTCAGATAGTTATTCTTTAATCGATACCGCTTTGAGTAATCAGTTTAACAATACTTATCTGGTTAATAAAATTGGAATTGCATACCGATACAACAATAAAAAATTGAGCTGGAATGTTGGTGTAACAGGTCAGGATGCCTTGCTTCAAAGTCGTCAATTATTTCCATCAGAAGTTTATGTCAGGAAAAATTTCCTTTCCTTGTTGCCATCTGCAGAACTGAATTACCGGTTTTCAAAAACGGAAAATCTGCGGTTCTTCTATCGTTCATTCACCAATCCGCCTTCCGTTACGCAACTGCAAAATGTAATAGACAATTCCAATTCTTTAATATTGTCTGCCGGAAATCCGGAATTGAAACAAACATTTTCGCAAAGTATCGGACTGCGTTACGGCAGAGCGAACACAGATAAAGCCACCAATCTTTTTATTTTTGCCAATGCCACTAATACCATTAATTACATAGCAAATTCTACTGCTATATTTGAACGAGATACTATTGTTAATGACATTAAAAAAACTGCCGGAACGCAGTTTGTGCAACCTGTCAACCTGAACGGTTACTGGAATACAAGAACATTTATTACTTACGGTTTTCCTATTACTAAATTAAAAAGCAACATGAATGTGAACGCTGGATTGGTATACCTCAGAACGCCAACATTGATTAATAATACACGAAATACGGCAAATACATTTACATTTAATTCCGGCTTTTCGTTAAGCAGTAACATCAGTAAAAAGATTGATTTTACGATTTCTTATAATGCAAACTACACCATCGTAAAAAATTCGCTGCAGCAGCAAAACAACAATAATTTCTTTAACCATACGGCTGCCGTCAGATTTAATTATCAGTTCTGGAAAGGATTTGTCTTCAATACAACTGTCAGCAACTCATTAAACGCTGGTGGTTCCAGTAACTTTAATACGAGTTTCTGGTTGTTGAATGCATCGCTGGCATATAAATTCCTGAAAGATGAAAGTCTCGAAGTAAAATTCAGTGCAAATGATATTTTAAATCAGAACAGAAGCATTACCAGAAACGTAACGGAAATTTATACCGAAGATGTACAGTCAACGGCATTGCGTCGTTATTTTATGGGAACAGTTACGTACACA
>JBIKPT010000270.1:0-2601 GCA_044357355.1 Chitinophagales bacterium | reverse complement strand
CATTTTCATCCAGTGAACCTTCCTTAAAATTTAAGATCCTGGCCAAAGATGCCAATCTGTATATATATACTTCCGGCACTACAGGTTTACCAAAAGCATCCGTCATCAGTCACGGAAGATGGATAAAAGGCTATAGTGCATTCGGACTAACAAGTTTACGATTAAAGGAAAATGATATTTTATATGTTCCCTTGCCATTTTTTCATGCAACGGCAATGGTAGTTTGCTGGACCTCTGTAGTTGCAGGCGGTGCAGCGTTAGCAATAAAAAACAAATTCAGTGTGAGTGAATTCTGGCCGGATATATATAAATACAAGGCAACGGGTTTCGGCTATGTAGGTGAAATCTGCAAGTATCTGTTAAATGCACCCGTTCATCATCTGGAAAAAAATAATACACTGACAAAAATGATTGGGAACGGTTTACGACCGGATATATGGCAACCGTTTAAAGACAGGTTTCAGATAGATCAGATTTCAGAATTTTATGCTTCCAGTGAAGGAAATATCGCTTTTTTTAATGTCTTTAATGTAGACAGCACCATGGGTTTTTCCATAACCAGTTATGCCATTGTTGAATATGACCAGGAAAATGAAACACCGGTTAAAGACAAACGTGGTTTTATGAAAAAAGTGGCTGCTAACGGTACAGGTTTATTACTCGGTGAAATCACTAAACGATATCCATTTGACGGATACACTGAAAAAAGCAAAACAGAAAAATCAATCTTAAGAAATGTATTCAAGAAAGGGGATGCCTGGTTCAATACGGGTGACCTGGTAAGAGACATGGGATGTTTTCATACTCAGTTTGTAGACAGACTGGGCGATACTTTCAGATGGAAAGGTGAAAATGTCTCCACGGTGGAAGTGGAAGGGATTATAAACCAATTTGAAGGTATTGCTGAAAGTATAGTCTACGGCGTACAAATTCCTGAATGCAGTGGCAGAGCTGGTATGGCTAAGCTGGTTTTAAAGCAAGACACTAAAAAAATAAACCTTACTCATTTTTTTCAATACCTGAATGAAGAACTTCCTCCCTATGCGGTGCCTTTGTTTTTAAGAATAAATAATGAAACTGAAATCACCAGTACATTTAAACATAAAAAACATACTTTGAAAGAAGAAGGATTTGATTGTGAAAAATCCGGAAAAGAAACGTATGTCTTGCATAACAAAACATACAAACGTTTGACTCTTGAGATCAGAGATAAAATAAATAGCGGCAAATTCCGGTTTTAGAAAATTTATTTTTTATATATACTCACCTCTTCGAAACCTGAATTATTTTTGGCAGCCCGATACATGCCTTCCGTATTAAAAGACATAGAGATATTGCCTTTTACATCTACCGCAATGAGGCCGCCATCGCCGCCGATACTTTTTAAACGATGTTGTATGACTTCATTGCAAGCATCTTGCAAACTCATTCCTTTGTATTCCATCAAACAGGAAACATCATACGCCACTACACCGCGTAAGAAATATTCACCGTTGCCTGTACAGGAAACCGCACAAGTCTGGTTGCTGGCATAGGTTCCAGCACCAATAATTGGGCTATCTCCTACTCTTCCAAATTTTTTATTTGTCATACCACCGGTTGAAGTGGCAGCTGCAATTGTTCCGGATGCATCAAGGGCTACCGCACCTACTGTTCCGAATTTCTTGTCTTTGAGATCACTGTGATCCAACTGAAATTGCTCGCTGTCTTTAATTTTAAGCCATTGCTGATAACGGAAATCATCGTAAAAATAATCATCATCTATAAACGGAAATCCGATGGTAGCCGCAAAATCCATGGCACCTTCGCCCATCAGCAATACGTGTTCCGACTGTTCCATTACCTGACGAGCGAGTGAAACCGGATTTTTGATGTTGTGCACACCACATACCGCACCGGCCATTTTATGCATTCCTTCCATAATGGAGGCATCCATTTCATGTCCGCCAATGGAATTAAAAACAGCACCTTTAGCGGCATTAAACAAAGGACAATTTTCCAGAATGATAACAGCTTGTTCCACGGCATTCAATGCAGAACCTCCTTTTTCTAAAACTGCATAACCTGCTTCTAATGCTTCTGATAAGGCATCCTTGTAGGCTGCTTCTTTTTCTGATGACATTTCTGAACGCAGAATAGTGCCCGCTCCGCCATGAATTGCTAAAGAGATTTTTTGCATAGGTCTGTTATAAATCAAATCGAATAAAACTATCTAACCTGCATATTACAAGGCATCTTATATTGATAAATTCCTAAGGATTGTATGCGCTCCAATTGTTTCATGTATAATAATTGTGGTGTAATATTTTTTAGTAAGTTGGTTTGCTCATCTTCACCATCACCCATAAATCCGCCTAATATACTTTCTGCAATAGTTTTACTTTTTGGATAAGATACTACTTCGGCTTCTTTTATTTTTGCTAATGCTTTCACTTCTTTAATGGCAAGTTCCATTCCTCCTAACTGATCCACTAATCCGATATTCAAAGCATCCTGACCGGTCCAGACTCTGCCACGTGCTACTTTGTTTACTGCTGCGGTATCCATTTTTCGTCCGGAAGCAACTCTGTCCAGAAAAATACCATATCCATATTCAACACC
>JBIKPT010000091.1:0-11045 GCA_044357355.1 Chitinophagales bacterium | reverse complement strand
CGCAACGGTGCTTCCGGACACTAGTTCACCCAATACAGGTTCCCAACAAGCTATTTGAATATCCAAGTCGTTATCCAATCCGCCTCCGGTACCTGACACTGCTGTTACTCTGATGGAACCTGATACTGGTGGTTTAAATTTCATCCAAACATCCCGTTCCAGAGGTTGTGTAAAATCTGCTCTGAATTCCTGTCGTGCAGTTGCACAGAAATTATTAATGCTTCCTGTTACCTGAGATCCATTCGGTACTTTTCCTAAATTAAAAGCAAAACAAGGTTCATCCCAGATATTTCCTGCATTCAAGGTTGGAGCTGTTCTGATCCAGCCAGAACTACCATTATTAAAAGACCATAAACCTTCTTCACAAACGGAGAAACTTGCTGCCTGAACCTGTACCCAATATGTAGTATTTGGTTCAGGACATTTGATTCTGAAAAAATCCGCATAACAAGGTGCACCAAAACCTAATCCTGTATTTACATCACACGGCTCGCCTGGCAATAGTCTTTCAGGTTGTAAGTCTAAATTCGGACCCACCGGACAAGCAGAAGAATTATTTGATTTATAAATATTAACTCTTGAATTGAAAAGAGAACTGAATAATCCCGGAGCTGCACAGGTACCATCTGTTTCATACCAGCCTATCCAGTCCGGTGCATTATTTCCGGTAGTAAACTTATACCAAACTGTTTCATCCTGGCCTAACGTAGCGCCGGGTTCACCGCTTTCTGTAGTTTTACACCTGTTTGAATGTGGCAATCCGTTAAAAGGTGCACCACTAAAAATATTGGAATTATTCCAGTTAACATTTGTTGCTGTTCCACCAGCTGTTCCATTACCGGTTATATATCCTAAATCAACTGCTTCACAAATATTATTAGGAGGTTGGTAAGTTGATTTTTTTACATGTACATTAAATTCCACATAATCATCAATACCAAAAATACAAGAAGCACAGGTATGATCTACCTGAATAAAATAAGTAGTGTTTGGTGCTAAGCAAAGATTTCGCAAAGCATTTCCAATGGTTGTCCATGATTCTGAACCTACCGCGGTAAGATTTGCAAAACTTCCGCAGTTTTCAGGACAATTTCTTGTTGTAGGTGCTGTTTGTCTCCATAAGGTGTAAGCCGGAATATGGTCAATCAATCCTCCACCAGTTCTCTCAATTTCAACAGTATATAAATTGGGTAATGTACCATCGGAGTAATATGGTGGCGGTGTGGTAAACTTATACCATACTGTTTTATCCAAAGAACCTGACATATCATCCGGTTCACAAGTTCCTACTGTGGCACATTGGTTAGATTGATTATTAAGATCGAAACTGATATCCGTACCATTGGTGAATGTTCCAAGATCTCGAGCATTGCATATTCTGTCCGGACCTGAGACTTTTCCGTTATCTGTCACGGATATATTAAATCTTCCAACATCACAAAGAGAAATTCCCTGTGTTTCTACTTGTATATAGTATGTTTGATTGGGTTTCGGACATTTTATATCAATATCGCTGGCATCAAGACCTGTAGATCCAACTTGTGCTATTTGTGTAAAATGATTTGTATTATAAGTAAAAGGGCATCCTGCCAAAGCAGTAGGACCTTCATATACTCTGCACCATGCGAAAACTGTTTCACCAAATGCGCACGGGAAACCACCTGCACCGGAACCACCTATTGCAGAAGCGTCAACATTTATGTTTGTACCCGGATTTGCACCAGTGGTAAACTTCATCCAAACAGTTTCATCGTTATTATCATTATTGGGTTCATTGGCAGCACATATGTCTTCTGTTGAATACCCAATATTTGTGAAGTTATTTCTTGTCAGTGTTGCACCGGAATTTAATGTGCCGAGATTCGCAGAGCCACAAATATAATTATCACTGGCTTGAGAAACATAATTTCCAGTTACTTCCCATTGATAATTTACTGTTATTGTTCCTCCGCAGTTACCGCCTCCTTCAAAGCCAGCATTAAAAGTACAGGTTTGTGGTGTAAGAACAGTAGTACCATTAGTGCTAGATGGCCATGGTATATTTATAGGTATATCACATATTTTTTCACTTAATGTATTTGCTAAACCGCCTCCAATACATTGATCTCTAACACAAACAACAGCAACCATATCTCTTTCCCAAGCTTCAATCACAAAGTTTATATTGCCTGTTGGCCACTGGCATGCAAAATCATAGTTTCTGTCCCATACATTAAAATTTGCATTCCATGTATAAGCGGCAGTATTATCGGCCCCTTCATGGCATGTTTCATCTACATCTGTAGCACCATCATCAATATCAAAAGCAACATCCATTCTGGTATCTCCATTAAAACATGTTGCCCACTCACCATCGCAATCTGTACCTGATGTCCTGTTAAAGTTAATAGAAAGTATTCTTAGTTTTAAATTCTTCTGTGCAAATGTCTCATTTGTTGCAAACATCAACATGAGCAGGATAAAAGAAAAACTTATTTTATTGTAGAGATTTTTCATAGCTTATAATATTAAAAAGCGGTTATTACCAATGACTACTTAGATTGCTCGTTGATTTTACTGATTTTTTCCTGCTGTAATATATATTCGTTGTACGAGGATATGTTTTTTGTAACGAGAAAATCTTGTGGCTCAATTTTAATAAATGAGCCAAAAACCTTACTCGCAGCAGACTCAAAAGATTGGACATCAAACTCTTTTGTTGTTAATAGCAAAAATGAATCCCATTCTTTCAATGAAACTTTATAAACAGTTGGATCATTTTCCATTGCCTTAAAAAGCTTAGATGCAGGAAGTGTTGAATTGCCAAATGTAAATTTGTACGCAACCAGGTTATAATTTGTTACTTCGTTAGGTCGTAATCCTTTTGCCAGGTCAAACGTACGTTGTGTTTTTTCGTTGCAATTACATGGTGTTTGTTCATCTAAATTTATCGTCTGATAATAGCCGTTAGGTGCAGCACCTGTATTTGAAATTTGTGCAAACAAGCTGCCTGTTAGACCGCACAATAAAAAAATAAATAATTGTATATGTTTATTCATAATTAAAATAATTTAAGGAGTGTAATAAAGTTAACAAAAAAAAGATATAATTGTGTTAATTTCCTGAATTATATATCTGCAGCAAATGGAATAGAATAATAATCAAGAAATATCTTAAAATTTTATTTAAAATCCAACCTCTATTGTATAATTTCCGTTAACACCAACTGCTGCCAGATAGCCGCCATCCACCTTGTTTAATTTTGAAGAAACAACATTTGTTCCTGTTATAACCGGTACACCAAACCTGTCCGGAATCCATACTATGGTGACTCCTTGGACAGTTGATTTTGCCTGTAATTCCATCGTTCCGTTATCCGGATTAGAAATCAGCTTTACCGGTTTACCGAAAATTGCATTGGGTCGTGTTCTGCTTAAGACATCTAAATAAAATTGATTTACATTTCCCGTGAAAACACCGTCCTTATCCAGTTCTATCATATGCATGGAAGTATTACCATACTGTGTTCCATCCCAACTGATACCGTGCGGATCACCCGGTGCCTGCGACCATTGCCACCAGGTGGAACCTGAAAAATTTGCATCTTCTTTCATTGCAAAACGTTTGTATTTACCGGCATCATCAGCCGGGTTTCCGAAAAAACCAAACTCACCGAGAAAGGTACCGGTTTTGTATATTGCAGATAAACCATACAGTAAATCCAGCCCCTGTTCAATGGTAAGCAAATAGGAAATGGCTTCAAAATAAGAATGAGGTGCAAAGATGATATTCTCATCGGCAGTGAATTTATCGGATGGAATAAACGGTATCGGCTGTCCGTTCCAGGTCACCGTCATTTCAAAAAAAATGATATGCTGAAAAGCATTTGCTTCCTGCTCGGCAGTGCGAATGGAATTTGTTACTCTCTTATAAAATTTACTTAATTTATCCGCTTCTTCGTTAATCGGTTTATAGCCTAAGCTTGGCTCGTTGATCAGGTCATAACCAACAACATTCGGATATATTGCCGTTTCCTTTACCAGTACTTTCCAGGCGTTTACACAGGCATCCTGTATGCCTTCTTTATTATCCCAGAAATTCTGCCAGGCATGCACTACGGCAGGTGCGCTTTCCCGGGAACCATCTGCCGTACAGGTAGATGCCCCATCTGTAAAGGTTGCCCAATCCGGTGCGCCATCCCAGCCTTTATTAGGGTTCTCACATGGCTCAGTTACCGGTGTTACAATAAATTTCCCCCAGGCATCCTGATGCATATCCAGCAAGATATAAATATCATATTTTGCCGCCGTTTCAATAACATTTTTAAGCTCGCTGATATAAGCCTGATTATATTGACCGCGAACGGGTTCCAGTTTGCTCCAGCTGAATAACAGACGAATACAGTTGACACCGTAGCTCGCCATCAGTTTTAAATCATTTTCTTCGTATCGTTTGGTGGTGGCAACCGCTGCATTTCCCTGCCAGTAATCGCCTAATACATTGTAGTTGACTCCGCGCAAAATGACGAATCTTCCCTGCTGGTCGTATATACCTGCATTTTCACCGCGTTTGGCATACAATAAAGTTTCAGGAATTGCTTTAGAGTTATCTTTTTTACAGGAAAAGACAAAAATTGATACCAATAGAAATAAGAAAATAGTTCTCATAGATTGTATTGACTAAGCTAATCATAATTTTTTACAAAAAAAAACCACCAGGAAAATTCCTGATGGTTTCTGTTTTATAATTTTCCAGAAGTTTTAAACTTTGAAAAATTGGAATGTATTATTCAGCAATGTGCATTTTGATTAAATTCAATGCAGAACCTGCTACGAACCAACCAATTTGCTGTGCATTGTAAGAGTGTGCTACTTCAAAACTTTCGGAACTTCCATCTTTATGATTTAATACAATCGTTAAGTTTTTACCTGATGCAAATTCTGTTAAACCTACAATATCAATCGTATCGTTTTCCTGTACTTTTTCGTAGTCGTTTTTATCAATAAACGTTAACGCTAACATACCTTGTTTTTTCAGGTTGGTTTCGTGAATACGTGCAAATGATTTTACCACCACAGCTCTTGCACCTAAGTGACGTGGCTCCATAGCTGCGTGCTCACGAGAAGAACCTTCACCGTAGTTTTCATCACCAAAAACAACAGAACCCAATCCTGCTGCTTTGTAAGCACGTGCTGTTGCCGGCACCGGACCATATTCGCCAGTCAATGCATTTAGTACAGTATCCGTTTTATCATTAAAAGCATTTACGGCACCAATCAGCATGTTATTAGAAATATTATCCAAATGGCCTCTGAAACGCAACCATGGACCAGCCATAGAAATATGGTCTGTTGTACATTTTCCTTTTGCCTTTATTAATAATTTCAACCCTTTTAAGTCTGTGCCTTCCCATGGTTTAAAACCTTCCAGTAATTGTAACCTGTCTGATGTCGGACTCACCACCACTTCTACAGAAGAACCATCTTCTGCCGGCGCCTGAAATCCTGCATCCTCCACAGCAAAGCCTAAAGGTGGCAATTCGTAACCGGTTGGTGCATCTAATTTTACCTGCTCACCATTTTCGTTGGTTAATGTATCTGTTAACGGATTAAAATCTAAACGACCTGCAATAGCTAAAGCTGTTACTAATTCCGGTGAACCAACAAACGCATAAGTATTTGGATTTCCATCGGCACGTTTTGCAAAGTTTCTGTTGAATGAGTGAACAATCGTATTTTTTTCACCCAATTCAGCACCTTCTCTGCTCCATTGTCCGATACAAGGTCCGCAAGCATTTGCGAAAACATTCGCACCGATTTCATCAAATAATTTTATGAATCCATCTCTTTCAATGGTGAAACGAACTTGCTCAGAACCCGGTGTGATGGTGAACTGTGCTTTTGATTTTAAGTTTTTTTCTTTTACCTGTTTGGCTAAAGAAGCTGCACGAGAAATATCTTCGTATGATGAGTTGGTACAAGAACCGATTAAACCCACTTTTACATCTAAAGGCCAGCCATTTTTAACAGCTTCTTCTTTTAACTTAGAAATTGGAGTTGCCAAATCCGGTGTAAAAGGACCGTTTAAATGAGGCTCTAAAGTATTTAAATCGATTTCGATTACCTGATCAAAATATTTTTCCGGTTCATCGTAACATTCTTTATCTGCATTCAGGTAAGTTTTGATAGTATCTGCTAACGCAGCAACATCTGCTCTTCCTGTTCCGGATAAATATCTCGACATAGAATCATCGTAGCCGAACGTTGAAGTGGTAGCACCAATTTCTGCACCCATATTGGCAATGGTTCCTTTTCCGGTACAAGACATAGAAGTTACGCCTTCACCAAAATATTCCACAATAGCACCTGTTCCGCCTTTCACTGTCAAAATACCTGCTACTTTTAATATCACATCTTTAGCAGATGTCCATCCGTTTAATTTACCGGTTAATTTAACACCAATTAATTTCGGCCATTTCAATTCCCAGGCCATTCCTGCCATCACGTCTACGGCATCAGCACCGCCAACGCCAATAGCAATCATGCCAAGACCACCTGCATTAACGGTATGTGAGTCTGTACCAATCATCATTCCACCGGGAAATGCATAATTTTCCAACACCACCTGATGTATAATACCTGCGCCCGGTTTCCAGAAACCTAATCCGTATTTATTAGAAACGGAAGCTAAGAAATTATAGACTTCGTTGTTTTTATTGATTGCTTCCTGCAAATCTTTGTCTGCACCAATTTTTGCCTGAATTAAGTGATCTGCGTGCACTGTTGACGGAACCGCTACTTTTTTGCGACCAGCCTGCATAAATTGCAATAAAGCCATTTGTGCCGTAGCATCCTGCATAGCAACACGATCCGGTGCAAAATCAACATAGGATTTTCCACGTTCAAAGTTTTGCAAATCCTGCGACTCGTGTAAGTGCGCAAATAAGATTTTTTCAGCTAAGGTTAAAGGTCTGTTTAAAAGCGCTTTTGCTTTGTCTACTTTAGCAGGAAATTCTGCGTAGACTTTTTTAATCATATCCAAATCAAAAATCATGGAATAAATATTTAAAAGATTAGAAATAAGA
This sequence comes from Chitinophagales bacterium, assembly GCA_044357355.1. Lineage (GTDB taxonomy): Bacteria > Bacteroidota > Bacteroidia > Chitinophagales > JADIYW01 > JADJSS01. The sequence goes on along the minus strand of JBIKPT010000091.1, from coordinate 3,982 downwards.
TTTTAAATCGACCGCAAAGGTACGATTTTTAGAATAGAATTCTTAAATATCAACTTTAAAACGCTGTAAAAAGTTCAAAATTTGAGTATCTCAATCAATACTTTTATCATCATGTCTGTATTTTCAACATATTCAGATCTGCAAAAAGCAATAGCACTCTTCAACCAACATGCTTACAATGTCGGTTTTGAGTTTAAAGTCTATACTTCTGATCAATATTGCCTGTATATCCAGGCCAGTTTTGATTTCGCCTATTATGTAAACGTAGATATTGAATGCCGAGAAGTGTTTTATACCAATATTGACCAGCATGCATCCTGGCCGGACTCCTGGTATGCGGACCAGCTGTTTTTGCTCGATGATGATGAACTAGCAAACCTCATTGACTTCAGAGAAATTGAGATTCCAGAAGGAGAAACGGTATTCGGTATCGTCTTTAATATAATCGGAAAAGATAATTATCTTATAAACGGAACTGTCATCTGTACGTCTTTATATATTAACTGGCGATATCCTGACCGTAATGATCTGTATAAGATGTAATATTGTTTCTGATTTTTCTACCAATATCTTATTACATTTACATCCATGAACTTTCTGGAAGTTTTACAATTAGCCTTTCGTTCTGTCAGAGCCAATATCGTTCGGACGGTTATTACCTGTTGTATTATCGGATTTGGTATAATGGCATTAGTTGGTATTCTTACTTCTGTAGATGGACTGAAAAGCTATCTTTCCAAAAGCTTCAGCAGTATGGGCGCCGGTACTTTTAAAATCCGTAACAGAAGCTTAGGTTTTAATCTGGATGCCGACAAGGATGCGCCTGTTAAAGTTTTTCGCAGTATTACTTATCTTGAAGCTACGCAGTTTAAAGAAAAATTTAATGACAGATATGCTACTTCTGTCCAGTATATCGGCAATCAGGGTTCTACCATTAAATTCAGCAATAAGAAAACCAATCCAAATATTCTCGTTTTTGGAAGTGATGAAAATTATCTGGGTAATGAAAGTTATGTGTTGCTGCAAGGCAGAAATTTCACAGAAACAGAATTAAAAACCGGCACAAACGTGGTAATGCTTGGCTTTACAGTTGCTAAAAAATTATTTGGCACTAATTATACCATAGATGATAAAATTGTGCGCATTGATGATGTTAAATTCAAAGTGATTGCCGTGCTGGACGAAAAAGGCTCGAGTTTTATCAGTACTGACAACCTGGTTTTAATTCCATTAACGAAGGCTCGGCAACTCTATCCGCAGGACAATCCTTCGTATGTGATTAGTGTGAAAGGTGATGACCCGGAAAACATGGGACCGGTACAAGATGAAGCAACTTTGCTGATGCGTAATGTGAGAAAGTTGCATCCTGGCGAAGACATCAATTTTGACCTATTAAAAAGCGACAGTATCTCCGGAATGTTTGTGGAGAAAATGAGCTATGCAACGGTAGCAGGTTTTATAATTGGCATTATTACACTCATTGGTGCGGCAATCGGATTGATGAATATTATGCTGGTGAGTGTTACCGAACGAACTAAGGAAATTGGGACATTAAAAGCAATAGGTGCCAACAGCCAGACGATACGTCTGCAATTTTTACTGGAAGCCATTATAATTTGTCAGCTGGGTGGAATATTAGGAATTATATTGGGAATCATTGCCGGCAATGCAGTATCGCTTTCGATCGGCGGCGCTTTTATTATTCCATGGATGTGGATGCTGGTTGGTGTTGGATTTTGCTTGGTAGTGGGATTAGTATCCGGCATTTATCCGGCATTTAAGGCATCAAAGTTAGATCCGATTGAAGCCTTGAGATATGAGTAATTATTTTTCAGAATTTCTAATTGTCAGAATCCGGATTATTGGATTTTTAGATTACTGGATTTTTTTCATTGGAATATAATCTTGCAATCCTTTAATCTGATTAATCCGGATTCAGACAACATAAAAAAGCGCTGAACTTTCGTTCAGCGCTTTTCTTTATTTCAATAACTTTTTAAGTTTTACTGATTATTCAGCTACTACTTCGAATTCGATTTCTGTAGAAACTTCTTTGTATAAATTCACGTTTGCTTTATACGTCCCTAACTCTTTCACTTCTCCGATGATGTGAACTTTTTTTCTGTCAACAGTTAGGTCGAATTGTTTTTTCAACGCTTCTGCAACCTGAATATTGGTAACACTTCCGAACAATTTACCTGTAGTACCTGCTTTCGCACCTACAATTATTTTAGTAGCTTTCAATTTTTCTGCCAGTACTTTATAATCTTCGATTAGTTTAGCAATTTTTGCAGATTGTTGTTTTTTTACTTCTTCCACGTGTTTTTTGTTCGACACATTCGCTACCTGAGCGAAACCTTGTGGTATCAGGTAATTACGACCGTAGCCCGGTTTTACGTTTACTACGTCGAATTTTGTACCTAAATTATCTACGTCTTTTAATAAGATTACTTCCATGATTGATTTACTTTAAAAGGTCAGTAACATAAGGCAATATTGCAATGTGACGCGCTTTTTTCACAGCCTGTGAAATTTTACGCTGGAATTTCAATGAATTCCCTGTGATACGACGTGGCAATAATTTTCCCTGCTCGTTGATGAATTTCAACAAGAACTGAGGATCCTTATAGTCGATGTACTTGATACCGCTTTTTTTGAATCGGCAGTATTTTTTTTTGTTGATTCCTATCTTCGGTGAATTTAAGAATTTGATTTCTTCGTGTGTTGCCATAGTTTAAGCCTCCGATTTTTTAGATTTACCACTTAATTTGTTTCTGCGTTGCTCTGCATACGCCAAGCCGTGTTTGTCAAATCTTGTAGTTAAGAAACGCATGATGTTCTCATCACGTTTAAATTCTACTTCAAATTTGCGGATAAACTGAGGATCTACCTCAAATTGCAACAACGTGTAAAAACCAGTTGTTTTTTTCTGGATTGGATAAGCCAGCTGCTTAATGCCCCAATCTTCCTTTTGAACCACCTTTCCGCCAGCTTTCTCTATGAGTTCTGCGTACTTTTTTACGGTTCTTGTGTACTCATCGTTACTGAGTACGGGCGTTGTAATAAAAACCGTTTCGTAATTGTTCATAATGATAAATTTGTTATTCCGAAAAATTTCGGACTGCAAAAATACAAATTAATTTGAAAATGTAATAATTTGAAGATTTGAAAATGAGACTTTTATGTTAAATTTTGGTGATTTGGAACACAGATTGGCCTGATTCAGAGGATTTACGCAGATTTTGTCTGAATTTGGATTGGTTGGATTTAAGGATTATTGGATTTATTATTTAAATTTTAATACTATTTTTCTATTTGTAAGTTCATTACAGAAGGTAGCAGAATCATCTGATTGAAATACTATTGACTTAATAAATTTACTGTTAATCCTCTCTGAACTGACAGAAAAATCGTCATAGCCAATTTGTATTGTTTTATCTATAATCCAATATTTAAACCTATAATCTGTTGAATCAAATTGTTGTACAGTATTATAATTAGTTTTTGCAATAATGTACTTATTATTATAATCTATTGATTGTACATGATTTGATATAACGTCTAATCCACCATTACCTGTATATGGTTTTTCTTCACTAAAAGTTATACCTTGATGTCCACCATCTTTCCATAAAATATAACCATTCCCTAAATCTTCATCACCATAAAAACTTGACCATGTGCATTTATTATATAAAAAGACACTAACAACAATAGCTATTACTAAAAACAACTTTTTCATCCTTATATCTTCTCTACCCTTTTCTGGTGCCTTCCGCCTTCAAAATCTGTTGTAAGAAAAGTATGCACCATTTCTTCAACTTCGTCAATGGTTACAAAACGTGCCGGTAAACAGATAATATTTGCATCATTATGCAGTCGCGCCAGACTTGCAATTTCATTTTGCCAGCACAATGCCGCTCGGATTTTCTGATGCTTGTTGGCTGTGATAGCTACGCCGTTGGCAGATCCACAAATTAAA
>JBIKPT010000090.1:0-11138 GCA_044357355.1 Chitinophagales bacterium | reverse complement strand
CCGCCCATTTTCTCTATCATGGCTTTTTCTTCCTCAGAAAAAAGCCGGTCGATTTCTTTTTGCAGCCAGTCTTTCGGAATTTCTTTTTTTTCTGAATCTGTTAATTCCACTCCGTGAAAATAATTTTCAAACAACAAATCATATCTGTCTAAAAACTGTTCGTGTTTAATTAGAATGGTTTTGGATAAAAAATAAAATTCTTCTACGCTGAATCTGGTTACGCGCTTATTCAATGCTTCCAATAAATTCAAATATTCACCAATGCTAACCGGCAAACCTTCTTCTTTCAGTAATAAAAAGAAATCGAGAAACATGTGATAAAGTTAAACGTTATTCGTTAATAGTTAAAAGTAATTTCTTGATAAATCATTATCTTGTGTAAAATACATTTATATGAGTGCTCAGTTAACAGAAAAATACAATGACATAGATACAGTAAAACGAAAATTTCTGAAAAAAGTTGACGGTTTGTCTAATGAGCAGCTGAATAAAATTCCTGCGGATGGTGGCTGGAGTGCCGGACAAACTTTGTACCATTGTGCGTTTGCAGAAAGCGGCACTATTTTGGTTATCAATAATAATTTAGCGGAAAATAAGATTCATAAGAAAAGTGACATTGGAAGTGTCTTCAGAAATATTTTATTAGTTATTTTTTTGAAATTACCTTTAAAGTTTAAAGCACCCAAACAGGTTAGCAAAGTTCCTGATACTATTACTTTAGAAGAACTAAAGAAATATTTTGATAAAAATTCAGCTTCCTTTAAAAAGATATTAAATGATTTGCCTGTGGAATTAGAAGACAAGTTTATTTTCAAACATCCACGTTCCGGATTATTCAGCATTACACAAACACTGAATTTTGTTCGTGAACATTACCTTCATCATGAACGACAACTGGATGCGTTGCTGTAAAAATTTATGAAAACAGATTATAACGGATAATGCAATACAATGCACGAAATGCATCTTTCATGCCGATTTTCTTTCCTTCTTCATACGTTCTTCCATAATAAGAAATACCAACTTCGTACACTCTGATTTTTGGAATTTTAGACATTTTCGCCGTCACTTCCGGCTCAAACCCAAAACGGTTTTCTTTTAAATCGATGCTTTGAATAATTTCTCGGCGAAACATTTTGTAGCATGTTTCCATATCAGTCAAATTGAGATTGGTAAATAAATTAGAAACAAACGTCAGCATTTTATTTCCAATGGTGTGCCAGAAAAACAAAATTCGATGTGGTTTGCCACCCATAAATCGCGAACCATAAACCACATCTGCGAAGCCGTCTAAAATTGGTTTCACCAAGATGTTAAATTCATTCGGATCGTATTCCATATCTGCATCCTGCACGATGACAAAATCGCCGGTGGCACTTTGAAAACCTGTACGCAATGCCGCACCTTTTCCTTTATTTATTTCGTGCTTTTTATACACGATAGTAAGTTCTGGATGTTGCTGCTGAAATTCGGTTACCTTTTGTTCTGTATTGTCTGCAGAGCAATCATTGACAACTATAATTTCTTTTTGTAAATCCTGAATCAACTGCACTTCATTTATCTTATTCAAGATATGCTGAATAGTGTTTTCTTCGTTATAAGCCGGAACAATGATAGATAATTTTGAATTCATGCATAACAAAAATAGATAAATTACTTAAATAAAAGGGAACGCATTATAAAAAAAGAGAGTTATCGCATGAATAACTCTCTTCGATTTATATAAAAACTGTTCCTTTTACTTCTTTTTAAGCCATCTTTCCGTGTCATTTCCTTTGCGCTCCAGATCAAAAACCATGGAACTATAGACCAATGCACCGATTTGCGGAGAACCAAAGGCTTCGATATGTCTGTTATTATAAATATTAGAGCCACCCACCTGCAGTGTAAACCAGCGTGGAAACTCGTATGAAACCTGCATATCCAGCATATGGTAGCTTGGCACCACACCGTCTCCAAAGGTGCTTTCCCAATTGTATTTGCTCACCCATTTAAAATTGACTCCAAATCCAAGTCCTTTCCAGATGCGCTGTGCACTGATTCCTAAATTAAATTTATGATTCGGTGTATTAAATCCGGGAATTATCGGGTCTGCCAGGTTTTTTGTATTAATACCGGAGTAGGTATAATTAAACATACCTACCAGCGATTTCCAGATATAATAGTTCAAGCCTACAGATGCACCATAAGCATCTACTTTTTGCTGTGCATTGGTTGGCATTTGAATTAAATTATACGCACCGGTCAGCATGGCATCTTCTGCGGATTCGGTTCCAACAACAATATCTTTATTATCTGGCATGTAAAAACGAAGATCACCGATAAAATTAAAATAGCGGTTAAAATAGGCATTGATGTCAACATATAATTTTCTGGCAAACACACCTCTGTATCCGATTTCCCACGAATTTACCTGTTCCGGTTTAATAGGATTTAATCTCACTTCTTTCAAGAGTGAAGGATCCACTTCCAGCGTTACATCATAATTGCTTCTGAAATCTTTTACCGATTGAAAATCGTAGCCAGCAGCTCCATTCAGATTTCCTAATAACTGTATGGCACCTAAATCCAGAGAAATATATTGATTTTGCAGTGTTGGTGTTCTAAATGCCTGCTGATAAGAAAAGCGAAACGTGTGTTCTTTAAACATACCAATAGCTGAAATTCTTGGTGAAAACTGAAGTTTGAAATTTTCCGCTTTGTCCACTCGGGCAGAACCGATTAATTTCAAATGCTTTTTAAATAAGTCGACGGTGATCTGTGTATAGCCACCTACTTCCCATGTATTCAGGTTTATAAATTTAGCATCCAGATTTGGCGAACCATCATCTAATGTATCTGCACTGTTTACTAATGTATCAAAAAATATGGAACCATAAGATCTTGGAATGTACATGCGAAATGAAGAACCAACGATCAGATTAATATCGTGTTTAAAAGAATGGTTATAACTTGCTTCAGCATGATGCAGCGATGATTTATCCTGGAATTTTGAACCGGTCACCAGATTGGCATCATCTATAATAATATTATACGCAGAATCAAACGATGCGGTGCCCGGTTGCAGATAGGCGTTATTGAAAGCATCAGCCAGTGCAAAATCACGAGATGTTGCCACATCTGCATCTCTCGGATCGTCTTTAAATCCGTTGGTAAAATCGGACAATTGTGAAAAATAAGATTTCACAAAATTAGATACATATCTGCTGATTCCTATTTTAGATAAATTGATCGCACTAAAAACCATATCATAAGACTTTCCTGCATTTTCCTGTGTCGTATAATATTTTGCAGTCAGCCCTTTATAGTCAAATTGTACTTTATGCTGTTGAAATAAAATGTTTTTGATGTTGTAACGGTTGGCACCCTGATAAACGGCACTACCACGACCAAATTTATATTGGTATTCAATCTGCATATCCTTAATCGGACGTGCATACAAAGCAACATTTGCTTTAATGCTTTCTGTATGCTGATCTGTCAGGTCTTTTTCCTGATAACCAGGTGCCTGGACATTTATGATTCCAGGAAATGCATTGGGAAAAAAATCCAAATAAGCGTTTAGTGCTCTGAACTGACGTGCTATTGCAGTATCATCACTAAACTGTAATTTTCTTACTACTGTACTAACATTTACATCGGTTCCAATGTCGCCATATGTATTTGCTATTGTATCATCAGCAACCCAGTCTTTGGCTCTGAAGTATCCGCCACTCACCTTAAACCCAAAAACATCTCTACCATATTTCTTTTTACCGAATGCATTGGCGTAACGAATTTGCGCATCAGCCATCTGTCGGTTTCCGCCTTTTATTTTTACCTGCAGATTTTTGTAATCAAACGGATTTTTTGTTTGCATACTGACAATACCCTGAAAAGCATTCGCACCGTATAATGCTGATGAAGCACCGGAAATAACCTCCACACTTTCCAAGTCCAGATCATTGGCACCAACTAAATTACCAACAGGGAAATTTAATCCAGGTGCCTGGTTGTCCATTCCATCGATAAATTGAACTATACGAACCGGTGCAGTTGTATTAAATCCGCGCGTATTAAACACCTGAAAGCCCATACTGGTAGTGGTGATGTCCACTTCTTTCATATTACCCAAACTCTGATAAAAATTTCCGGAAGCTACCGACTGAATTTGTTTAGCATTTAATTTCTGAATCGAAGACGGAGAATTCTGGATGCGTTCACTTAATCTGGAAGCGGAAATTACAACGTCGTTACTTACCCGTATATCCTGAGCAGTTAAGGCTGCCTCAATTTTTTGAGATGCGTCTGTAACATTGATTTCCTGAGTTGCAAATCCTAAGTAGGTAATTTCTAAAACAATCGGAAATTTAATATCTGCCTTTATTTCAAACTGTCCGTTTATATCTGTTACTGCACCGAAATTTGTTCCTTTTATTTGAACATTCGCACCAATTAAGGTTTCTTTAGTTTCTTTGTCTGTGATTTTTCCTTTTACAGAAACTTCCTGAGCATATGTATTCACACTTAAAAATAAGCATAGGAATATCGCAAATAATTTTAAGAAATTACCTTGTACTTGCATTTGGTTAGTTTTTTGGTTAGTAATTATTCTTAGTTTATGGTAAATGACTTCGTTACTTTTTGTTCTGCATCTTTTATATCAATTAGTTCCAGTAAATATTGTCCTTTCGCAATATCTTTTAAATCAAAAACTTCTTGCTCATTAATTTCTCTTGAAATTATTTTCTCGCCAATAGTGTTGTAAACCGTCGCCAGATATTTTCCGGTTTTAGTTATGAAAACATAAAATACACCATCACTTGGATTGGGAAATAAATTAACATCCCAGTTTGGTTTTACTGTATTTGGTTTACGAATAGAAGTAATGACAGCTGTACTGCCGAACACCGGTAATTCTATCTGAGTTGGATATTGATCAGAAAATGCAATCCGTTGTACAGAAATTCTTGGTGCATATTCGGTGCCGTTATACATATACGTTCTGCCATCAGCCGGTTTTCTTCTGAAGAATTCATTCGGCATAATAGGTACATTTGCACTCGCCTGAAAACGAGGATAGTTACTGCTTGAAATAAGTACTTTAATTTTATGTCCTTGTGCAAATGTGTAAGCAATCGGATACCCTTGAAAATAATATTCATATAATTTACCGATATCGATATTACTAAACGGTGCGTTGTCATTTTCTGCACCAACAGCAATAGATTTAGCATATTCTCTGGCACGCGCATTTACAGCACCTTCTACCACAAAAAATTCTTTACCATCCGGATAAACATCTAATATCCGCACAAAGAAATCGCAATCTGTCGGTCCTGAAGGTGTATTTCCAGGATTTGATTTTGCATATATTTTATATTTTGGAAAACCAACAATACTCAATGAATCTGGCAAAACATCTGTTTCAAATTTCAACACACCTTCTCTGTCCATGGTGTAAGGTGCCAGTAACGGATCTGAATAATTCATTTGTCCCTGACTGGAACGATCGCCTTGTGGTGTATTCTCAATCATATTTCCGCCACCAACTGTTATAATCGGATCATCCGGATTGTGTACATAAGTTCTGTAGCCTTCGTCAACCGTTGGTTTCACAAAATTCAGTTTACCGTTTTGGTGTAAATACATTGATTTCCACTGAATATCATTCGGCGGAAAAACTTCCGTTCCCATCCAATAGTTTCCAGCATAAGAAACGGTGCCATCATCGCTGGATGCACCGGTGACGTAGTACCGAATACTCGGAATGGTTGTATAATCATATTGAGGTATTCCGTCAAATTTTCCGGATGTTCCAAAGCCTTCTAAAATAGGTCCAAGATCCGGTAAATCTATTTTAAACGGTATCACCAGTGATCTCTCTATTCTTATTTCAACAGGTACTTGTTTAAGATTATCTTCCCCTAAGATGAAGTTTAGTAAATCTGCGAACTGGATTTTATAATCTTCAGCCGGAAAACGAACTTCGATCTGCGGCCATTGCGGCAATGGTTTTTGCCAAATGGTTGATTTAGGTATCAGCACTTTAGGTTCGCCTACTTTGTTATAGCCATTATAATTAAGATTGTATCTGAACCAGCTTATTAATTCTGATTTCGCAATATCAGCAATATTAATATTACCATCAGCTCCTATATTGGCAATGTCTATTCTGGTTATATCTGTTACGTTTTTAGGATAGATTTTATCGCCTGTTTTAGTAGATGCGATTGTCTGATGAGCCCATGGCCCCATAATTATCTTTTGGAGATTTTTCTTTTGTGTGATATTATCCTGTATAAACTTATGGGATTCCAAAGAACCATCTACAAAAATATCCCACCAGCCTGCTACATGGAATGTTGGCACTTCTATATTCTTATATCTGGAAAAAGTGCCGTTTTTATCACCTTCACCATTAGCATCCACTGGAGCTTTACTGGCATCCATGTCACTTCTTCCTATTGAATTAGGGTAGTATCCTGCGGGACTGTTTTCATAACGAACTGTCACAAAATGGTCGATAGCTTTATTAGCGGCTTCAAATTTATCTGCTGTATTATAATCTAATGAAGAATGAACCGCATCATCAATTCCTGTATCAAAAGGTCTGTCTTCATCTCTTGTATCTTTAATTTGTCCTCTCAACCAACCGGTAACCAGTCCGTCTCTGAGACAACCATTCTGATATCCTGTGCTTTTATAAAATTCAAGAGGACCAACAATCGGAAACATACATTTTAAACCCGGACGAGATGGATCTACTTTATGAGCTGCAGCTGCCTGTAATTGATTGTATCCTAATGCGGAAGCTCCGAATGTTCCTATAGATCCATTATATACCAAATCTGTAGTTTCAAAATTTCCGTCGCGATTCAGGTCGTATTTTCTGACGAGCTGATTTTTCACAAACTCCAGTGTGTTATAGCCATCTTCGTGATTATTACCGTTTCTTGGATCACCTGGATCTGTGACATCCAGTACATGTGTATAGTTATGATACGGCCATTTTTTCCAACTGTCAGAATACAATGGCAGATATGCGCCATGTGATGTATACCTTCCTCTCATATCCTGAACTGCTCCTACATAACCCAGTAATGACATTGCCGCACCTTCCACAGCACCTCGTTTATTATAAGGAGTTCTTTCCAATATCATTGGTAACTGGTAAGGATTGGGATTGGGAACACCATTAATAGTGTCATAAATCAAATACTGGGAACCCTTCTGCAGCAATACTGCATAAATAGGTATTCTGATTGGTGGAAAAGGAGCAGGTAATAAATTGAAAGTAATTGTATCATTATAGACAAAGCTATCCTGCAAAATAGGCAGGTAGATATCCGTCATAAGCTTTGTGCCATCCGGCATGGTAAAAGGAACTTGTGTTCTGGTTGCAAAATCACTTAAATCATCCAGAGTTCCATTGATTTTATCACCTCTGATTTCCATTGCACCAGGAATAGGGAAGTATTTTGTTTGAGATTTCACCTGATTTATCAGGCTAATTAAGAACAGAATAAATAAATATTTTTTCATAACAAGACATTTTTCACACTAAATTTACAATAAAAATTCAATTTGTTAACGTTTTTTAAGATTTTTTTTATTCATCTTGTTGTTTACTAATTAAACTGAGAGATGGAAGCGATACTTCAAGAAATTACTTTACAACAAGCTATTTTAATCATTTTAAATCTTATACTAATTGAGAGTTTATTATCAGTAGATAATGCGGCTGTACTGGCTACCATGGTAATGGATTTACCGAAGGAGCAACGAAATAAAGCCTTGAAATACGGTATCATTGGTGCATACGTATTCAGAGGTATCTGTTTAGTGCTGGCAGCGTGGCTAGTTAAAATATGGTGGCTGAAACCTTTAGGCGGATTTTACCTCTTGTATTTATTTTTTGATTATGTAAAAACAAAGAAGACGCCCAAAAAACATGATGATACTCTAAACAAAGAAGAAAATAAGATTTACAAATACACCCTTGGATTATTTGGAAAATTCTGGTCAACGGTAATTTTAGTAGAAATAATGGACCTGGCATTTTCAATAGATAATGTATTTGCTGCGGTTGCATTTACAGATAATATTTATCTGATTTGGACTGGCGTTTTTATTGGTATTCTTGCGATGCGTTTCGTGGCTCAGAGCTTTGTAAAACTGATGGAAAAATATCCGTTTCTGGAGGCATCTGCCTTCATTGTAATCGGAGTGCTCGGTCTGAAATTGATGCTGGCTTTACCGGCGCATTATTTTCATGAAAATTCCTTTTTTCAATTTACAGAGAGCGAAAAATTTGATTTATTTATTTCCATTTTAACCGTCTCTATCTTTTTAGCTCCGGTTATTACATCCTATATATTCAATCTGCCTGCCCGAAAGAAGTAAAATCAGGATTTGGGTTTTGATTTTAATTTTTGAAGCTGACGCTCCAATGTTTTAAATTCTTTGTAGAATCCATTGATTATTTCATCCGGATCTTTCACCAGATTCGTGTCCGTTACCACACCTAAACATACTTTATTATTATAACTAATGATGCTGACTCCAATGCCAAGGGGACTTGTTTGGGGCACCCAGAACATAATATCTTTCACCTTAACACCAGCCAGATAAATCTGACTTCGCGGTCCGGGCACGTTGGTTACAACACCAGCTATTTTTGTGCCGATAAAATCAGAAAACTTTTGTTCTAATTTAGTTGGAACCACATCGGCTAAAATATTCAACAGATTATAAATCAAAACCGGCTCAATAGAATGTTTGAGTAATTCTGTTTTTTCTCTGATGTATTCAATTCTTTCAGTACTGTCTTTTATGTGAACAGGCAACTCGACTGACAGCATTCCGATTTTATTATGCACCTTTATTTTTTCACCTTGCTTTCGTAAGTTTACCGGAACCACTACTCTAATGCATTTATCAAGCGGTTGTTTATGACTGATTAAGTGCCTGCGCAATGCACCTGTAATTAAGGCCAGTAATATATCATTTATCGTTGCATGATGGTATTTACCTATTTGTTTTATACTATCCAGTGGCAATGGATCAGACCATGCAGGTTTTTTAGTATAACCTAATTGTCCTTTATAGATAGTGCCCTGCACAGATTCTCCAAAGAACAGGCGGCCTAATTCTTTTGTTATTTTCCAGGACTCTGCCAACACATCATTCATCTGTGACGGATGCATTATTAATTCCTGTGCTTCGTGGAGTAAATCTTTTCCGGTATGCAGCAACTGCTCTACATCTTGCTTTAAATTATGTTTTTCCGGAGTTGTGACTTCTTCATCTTTCTGATTCATTAAAGACTGTTCTTTAGTACTTCCGGTTAAAGAAAACACTACTTTTACTAATGCAATGCCATCTGCTATAGCGTGATGTAAACGCCAAAGCACCAGACTGCCTCCGTTATAATTATCTATAAGATGTACCTGCCATAATGGTTTACTTTCATCCAATGGCTGGCTTATCAAATCACTGATAACACCCTGCAGCATTTTATAATTACCTTGCCCAGGCAATGCAATATAATGAATGTGTGAGGCCAGATTAAATGCTTCATCCACATGCCACATAGGTTTCTTGTTTTTCAGAATAACTTTCTTGTGAAATCGTTCAAATTTCAATAAACGTGTTTCAATAATTTCGGTTAACTTCTTTTTACTCACCGGCTTGTCAAAAGTCATCATACCGGTTATAGTCACTAAACTATTCGGCATATTAACATCCCACATCATGTGGTCTATTTTTCTAAGTGGCTTATCCATAATTAAATTCTAATACAATTTAATGAAGATAAAACTTAGATATTATGATAAAAATCAGCTTTATAGCTTTTGTAAGTCAAAAAATTATTTATTTCTTCAACCTGTCTTTGAAGACCTTTTCAAATTTTTCAATTTTTGGCTGAATTACAAACCTACAGTAACCTTCGTCACTGTTTTCGTTGTAATAGTTTTGATGATAGTCTTCTGCTTTATAAAACACATCTAATTTACTTACTTCTGTGACTATAGGATTTGGATAAGCTTTTGATGTATTTAATGCTGCAATTATTTCTTCTGCTGCTTTTTTTTGCTCGTCATTATGATAGAAAACAGCTGAACGATATTGCGTTCCAATATCATTTCCCTGTCGGTTTAATGTAGTCGGATCGTGCATCGTAAAAAACACTTTCAGTATTTCAACGAACGATGTTTTGGTAGTATCGAATGTAATTTGAATAACTTCCGCATGACCGGTGGTTCCCGAACAAACTTCTTTGTAAGTTGGATTTTTTACCTGACCTCCGGAAAAACCGGACTCTACTTTTTCAACACCTTCCAATCGTTGAAATACTGCTTCGATGCACCAGTAACAACCGCCACCAAAAGTGGCCACTTCTAAATGAGTACTCATATTTGATTTTTTTACTTTTTTAAATGTGTCTTTTTCCGTTGTTTGGTTTTTTGCCTGGTTACAACCGATAAAAGAAAATAGACTAAAAATAGTGATGATAAATTTCATGCGTTTATTATTAATGTCTTTAAAATAGCAGCTGTAGTTCGCAAATTATCATTGCTTTATAATGTGCGAATACTCATGCTCATTTCATATTGTGTTTTCTATATAGACGTATAAACAACTATATGCTTTCAAATGTTTTGGTGAAATTGTGTTAAAACCGGAATCACTTAAATACCTGATACACTATAAAGGAAACACTATATGCCGTGCCGGTCATGTAAGCAAACTGAATAGCCGGCCATTTCCAGCTTTTGGTTTCCCGATAAACAGTTGCTAATGTACTTACACACTGCATCGCAAACAAATAAAATAGTACTAAAGACAATGCAACAGCCATTGTAAAAATAGGTTTACCTTCTGCATTTTTTTCCTGTTGTAATTTTTGCTTGATTGTCATATTGCCCGCTTCCTTACCAATGGAATATAAGGTAGAAATAGTGCCTACGAAAACTTCGCGAGCAGCAAATGAAGTAATCAAGGCTATACCAATTTTCCAATCGAATCCTAGTGGTTTTATAACCGGTTCAATAAAACGACCGGCATAACCTGCATAAGATGCTTCTAATTTTTTAGAGGCAATATGTAAATCGGTGGTTGCTTTATCAGACTGCAATAAAGCAGATTCTATAGTT
>JBIKPT010000008.1:0-35825 GCA_044357355.1 Chitinophagales bacterium | reverse complement strand
AGTTCAAGGGTAGAATGTCGGTCTCCAAAACCGCTGATGGGAGTTCGAATCTCTCCGCCCGTGCAAAAAAAAATTGGAAAATGGACAATATTAAAACATATTTGCTGGCTTCTTACGAAGAATTAACCACGAAAGTAACGTGGCCAACCTGGAAAGAATTACAGTCGAATGCAGCAGTAGTAGCTATTGCAGCATTGATTATTGCTTTAATTATTGGCCTTATGGATATGTTTTCAAATATTATGTTCAGTGACATAATATATAAAATGACGAAATAGTCTTGTCAGTTAGAATATACGAAGATGTCTGAAGAAAAAAAATGGTACGTACTGAGAGTAATCAGTGGAAAGGAGAAAAAACTTCGCGATATAATCGAGAAGGAAATAAAGCTTTCCGGCTGGTCTGATATTATTCCACAGGTAATAGTACCTACAGAAAAAGTATACAAATTGAAAGGTGGGAAAAAAGTGATTCATGAGAAAAACTTCTTTCCGGGTTATTTAATGATGGAAGCAGATCCCAAAAAAATGAATGGCGATATCGTTTTGCATATTCAGAATATGACAAACGTGATCAGTTTTATTGAAAGAAATAAACCTATTCCGTTGAAAAAAGCCGAAGTAAACAGAATACTAGGTAAAGTAGACGAACAGGAAGAAATAGGTGGAACCGTTAATGAACCATTCTTAGTAGGTGAAGATGTAAAAATCACAGATGGACCATTTAATGATTTTACAGGTACGATTGAAGAAATAATGGAAGACAAGAAGAAATTGAGAGTGGTCGTGAAAATTTTTGGAAGAAAAACTCCGGTGGAGTTGAATTTTATGCAAGTTGAAAAACAATAGAATATGGCAAAGGAAATCGAAACGTTTATTAAGTTACAGGTAAAAGGCGGACAAGCAAACCCGGCACCTCCAATCGGACCGGCATTAGGTTCTAAAGGTGTGAACATCATGGAGTTCTGCAAACAGTTCAATGCTGCCACGCAAGATAAACAAGGAAAAATTTTACCGTGTGTAATCACGGTGTTTAAAGATAAATCGTTCACGTTCGTCATCAAGACGCCACCTGCTTCCGCTTTATTATTAGAGTATTCAAAAGCTAAAGCTGGCTCTAAAATACCCAATCGTAATAAAGTAGGGTCGGTATCTTGGGATCAGGTGAAGGAAATTGCAGAAATTAAAATGCCGGATTTAAACTGTTTTACAGTGACATCAGCTATGAAAATGGTGGCAGGAACTGCAAGAAGTATGGGAATCACTGTTACGGGTGACGCACCATTCCAGGCTTAAGCAATTAAGCAGAGAGAGTTCCACTCATAATTGGAACGCTATTATCTCACTAAAATTTTTGTAAAATGAAAATTGTAAAAAGAAGAAAAGCAGTAGACGGAAAAGTCGAAAAAGGCAAGTCTTACTCATTAGAACAAGCCGCTGCTTTGGTAAAAGAAGTAAACACAACCAAGTTTGATGCTTCTGTTGACGTTCACATTCGTTTAGGTGTAGATCCGCGTAAACCAGACCAGGCTCTTAGAGGAACAGTTAGCTTACCACACGGAACAGGTAAAACTAAAACCGTATTGGTTCTTTGTCCACCGGATAAAGAAGCTGCTGCTAAAGAAGCGGGTGCTGATTATGTTGGTTTAGATGAGTTCTTAGATAAAATCGGCGGTGGCTGGACAGATATCGACGTAATCATCGCAACACCAAGTGTAATGCCAAAATTAGGTCGTTTAGGTAAAATATTAGGTCCTCGTAACTTAATGCCAAACCCTAAATCCGGTACGGTAACAGAAAACGTTGGTGATGCTGTTCGTGAGGTTAAGAAAGGTAAAATATCTTTCAAAATCGACAAATTCGGTATCATTCACACTTCAGTAGGTCGTGTATCATTTAACCCAACTCAGTTGTATGACAACGCAAAAGAAATGATTGCAACGTTGGCAAAAATGAAACCATCTTCTGCAAAAGGAATTTATTTCAAAAGCATTTATGTTGCTACGACAATGAGTCCTTCAATAGAAGTGGATGTAAAATCAATTCCGGGAATTTAATAATTAATTCGTAAAAGGAAAAAAATGACTAAGACTGAAAAACAAGCAACGATTGATACACTAACGAAAAAATTCTCTGATTCTAATTTTTTCTACTTCACAGATACTTCTGGTTTAACAGTAGAGAAAATTAACCAATTAAGAAGAATTTGCTTCGATAAAGGAATCAACTTACAGGTTGCAAAAAACACACTTATCAAAAAGGCATTAGTAGCCGGTGGTAAGTTTTCTGATGACTTAGATCCGGTATTACACGGACCTACAGCTATCATGTTCACAGAAACAGGTAATGTGCCTGCTAAAGTAATCAAACAATTCCGTGCAGGTGGCGATAAACCGGCTTTAAAAGCTGCATACATCGACTCTGCTATATATGTTGGAGAAAATCAACTGGAAGCATTAATCAACGTTAAATCTAAAGATGAATTAGTTGGCGATATTATTGGCTTATTGCAATCTCCTGCTAAAAATGTCATTTCTGCCCTTAAATCAAGCGGTGGTAAATTGGCTGGAATCGTTAAAACATTACAAGAAAGAAATTAATTAATAACAATTTTAAATTTTTAAACAATGGCTGATATTAAAGCATTTGCAGAGCAATTAGTAAACTTAACAGTTAAAGAAGTTAATGAACTTGCTGACATTTTAAAATCTGAATACGGTATCGAACCTGCTGCTGCTGCTGTTGCGGTTGCTGCTGGTCCTGGCGCTGGCGCTGGTGCTGCGGTTGAAGAGAAAACATCTTTTGATGTTATCTTGAAAGACGGTGGTGCTCAGAAATTAGGTGTAGTTAAAGTAGTAAAAGAAATTACAGGACTTGGCTTAAAAGAAGCTAAAGACTTAGTGGATGGTGCTCCTAAAGCTATCAAAGAAGGCGTTTCTAAAGACGAAGCTGAGTCAATCAAAGCTAAGTTAGAAGAAGCTGGTGCTTCTATCGAATTGAAGTAATTCATTCAGAATCAAATAATTAAAGTGTCCGGTAACCTCTTAGGTTGCCGAGACACTTTTTACTGTTTTTATAAATTTTAATAAGTTTGCATGTCTAAAAAAACAGAAAAATCAGGTCTTACCTTATCCGGAAGAGTAAACTTCAGTAGAATAAGCCATCCTTACGAATATCCTAATTTATTAGATATTCAGGTAAAATCTTTTCAGGAGTTTTTACAATTAGAGACTACACCGGACAAACGTTCAAAAGAAGGTTTGTATAAAGTGTTCTCTGAAAACTTTCCAATTACTGACGCAAGAAATATATTCTTGTTGGAGTTCTTGGATTATTATGTGGATCCGCCACGCTACACTGTTGATGAGTGTATCGAAAGAGGATTGACATACAGCGTACCTTTGAAAGCAAAGTTACGATTGTCTTGTAATGATGAAGAACATATCGATTTCCAAACCATCGTTCAGGATGTTTTCTTAGGAAACATTCCGTACATGACGGATAAAGGTACCTTCATTATTAATGGTGCAGAACGTGTTGTTGTATCTCAGTTACACCGTTCACCAGGCGTATTCTTCGGAATGAGCTATCACCCGAACGGAACAAAAATTTTCTCTGCAAGAGTAATTCCGTTTAAAGGTGCTTGGATGGAATTTGCTACAGACATCAATAATGTCATGTATGCTTACATCGACCGCAAGAAAAAATTCCCTGTTACCACTTTGTTGCGTGCCATCGGTTTCGATTCTGATAAAGATATCCTGAAATTATTCGGATTATCAGATGAAATTGAAGTAAACAAAAAGACTTTAGAAAAAAATATCGGCAGACGTTTAGCGGCTAGAGTATTGAAATCGTGGATGGAAGATTTCGTGGATGAAGATACCGGTGAGGTAGTTTCTATCGAACGTAACGAAGTAATACTCGAGCGTGATACATATTTAGATGAAGATAACATCCAGTTGATTTTAGAAACAGGTGTTAAAACTATCATCTTACAAAAAGAAAGTGCTGAAGAAGATTATTCTATCATCTTCAACACCTTACAAAAAGATACTTCTAACTCTGAAATAGAAGCGTTAAAACATATTTATCGTCAGTTACGTGGATCTGATCCACCAGATGATGATACTGCACGTGGTATTATCGAGAAATTATTCTTCTCTGATAAACGTTACGATTTAGGTTTTGTTGGTCGTTATAAAATCAACAAAAAATTGGGTTTAACCTTAGATCCGAAAAATATCGTTCTTACAAAAGAAGATATCGTTTCTATTGTTAAATACCTGATCAAATTAGTAAATCAAAAAGCGGAGATTGATGATATCGATCACCTGAGCAACAGAAGAGTTCGTACAGTAGGTGAGCAGTTATTTGCTCAGTTTGGTGTTGGTTTGGCGCGTATGGCACGTACCATTCGTGAGCGTATGAATGTACGTGATAACGAGGTATTCACGCCAATCGACTTGATCAATGCAAGAACATTATCTTCTGTTATCAACTCTTTCTTCGGAACATCCCAATTATCTCAATTCTTAGACCAAACGAATCCATTATCAGAAATTACGCACAAACGTCGTATTTCTGCACTGGGACCCGGCGGTTTATCTCGTGAAAGAGCTGGTTTTGAGGTGCGTGACGTTCACTATTCTCACTACGGTCGTTTATGTACGATTGAAACTCCTGAAGGTCCGAATATCGGTCTGATTTCTACGCTTTGCGTTCACGCTAAAGTGAATGAAATGGGCTTTATTGAAACGCCTTACCGTAAAGTTTCCAAAAGTAAAGTAGAAGGGAAAGTAGAATACTTAACAGCGGAAGAAGAAGACGAAAGAATCATTGCACAGTCTAATGCAACATTAGATGATAAAGGTACATTCACCGACAAAAAAGTGAAATGCCGTTATCAGGGTGATTTCCCAATCGTAGATACAGATAGCGAAGAAATGGCAAATGTTCAGAACATGGACGTGGCACCAAATCAAATCGTGGGTGTATCTGCATCGTTAATTCCATTCTTAGAAAACGATGATGCGAACCGTGCATTGATGGGCTCTAACATGCAACGTCAGGCAGTGCCGTTGATGCGTTGTGAAGCGCCAATCGTAGGTACAGGTATTGAAGCTCGTGTGGCAGCTGACTCTAATGTATTAATTAATGCAGAGCGTTCAGGTGTGGTAGAATATGTAGATGCTAACGAAATTCGCGTTCGTTTTGACAGAACTGAAAATGAGAAATTAGTAAGTTTTGAAGACGACGTGAAAGTGTATAAATTAACTAAATACGCACGTACTAACCAGGCTACTTGTATCAACTTACGTCCAATTGTTCGAAAAGGGGAGAAAGTAGTGAAAGGTCAGATTTTGTGCGAAGGTTATGCAACACAAAACGGTGAGTTAGCATTAGGTAAAAACTTACTGGTTGCATTCATGCCTTGGAAAGGGTTTAACTTTGAGGATGCTATCGTAATCTCTGAAAAAGTAGTTCGTGAAGATATTTTCACGTCTATCCATATTGAAGAATATGAAATGGATGTGCGCGATACAAAATTAGGAGAAGAAGAATTAACTAATGACATTCCTAACGTAAGCGAAGATGCAACACGTAATCTGGATGAAAATGGTATTATTCGTGTTGGTGCAAAAATCAAAGAAGGTGATATTTTAATCGGAAAAATTACACCAAAAGGTGAAACAGATCCGACACCGGAAGAAAAATTATTACGTGCCATCTTTGGTGACAAAGCCGGTGATGTAAAAGATGCTTCTTACAAAGCACCACCATCCACAGAAGGTATCGTAGTAACGACTAAATTGTTCCAAAAAGCGAAAAAAGACAAGAACTCAAAAGTTCGTGAAAAAAGCGAATTGGAAAAAGCAGAAAAAGTTCACTTACTGAATTTAGAAGAAATCAAGAAAGTATTAGTTGCAAAATTAATGCAATTAGTAGGTGGTAAAACAACATCAGGCATTAAAAATATCTTTGGTGAAGAAGCAGTTCCAAAAGGGACAAAATTCTCTGAGAAATTATTAGGCGGATTGAACTACCAGAACTTAGATACTTCTGACTGGACGAAAGAAGAAGAAACGAATGAATTAATCAAACGATTGATTCACAATTTTAACATCAAATTCAACGAAGAAAAAGGTCGTTTCTTGCGTGATAAATATGCCATTACTGTGGGTGATGAATTACCATCTGGTGTATTAAAATTAGCTAAAGTATACATCGCTCAGAAACGTAAGTTGAGAGTAGGTGATAAGATGGCTGGTCGTCACGGAAATAAAGGTATCGTAGCAAAAATCGTTCGTGATGAAGACATGCCGTTCTTAGAAGACGGAACACCGGTAGATGTGGTATTAAATCCATTAGGTGTACCTTCTCGTATGAACATCGGTCAGATTTACGAAACCGTTTTAGGATGGGCTGGAAAAGAGTTGGGAATGAAATTCGCAACACCAATCTTTGACGGTGCTAACGTAGCGCAAATCGAACATTATATCGAAGAAGCAGGCTTACCTCGTTTGGGAAGTACCTACTTATACGATGGTGAAACAGGACAACGATTCGATCAGAAAACAACCGTAGGTGTTATCTATATCATCAAATTATCACATATGGTGGATGATAAGATGCATGCTCGTTCCATTGGACCATACTCATTAATTACACAACAACCATTAGGTGGTAAAGCACAGTTTGGTGGTCAGCGTTTAGGTGAGATGGAAGTTTGGGCATTAGAAGCATACGGTGCGTCTAACATCTTACAGGAATTATTAACGGTGAAATCAGATGATATTCAGGGCAGAGCAAAAGCTTACGAAGCAATTGTGAAAGGTGACAACTTACCTATTCCTGGAATTCCTGAATCATTCAATGTATTAGTACATGAGTTAAGAGGTCTTGCATTGGATTTAGACTTTGATGAATAGTTTTTTTGTTTTGGTAATTAGATTTTTAAGCATTTAAAAATAACAACTATGCCTTTTAAAAAGGATAATAAAATCAACACAGAGTTCAAGACGATTACGTTGAAACTCGCTTCTCCGGATTCCATTTTGGAACGTTCATACGGCGAAGTAAAAAAGCCGGAAACGATTAACTACAGAACCTACAAGCCTGAGATGGAAGGTTTGTTCTGCGAGCGTATTTTCGGTCCGACAAAAGATTACGAATGTTTTTGCGGTAAGTACAAACGTATCCGTTACAAAGGTATTGTGTGCGACAGATGTGGTGTGGAAGTAACAGAAAAGAAAGTACGTCGCGAAAGAATGGGACACATCAAATTGGTAGTTCCTGTAGTACATATCTGGTATTTTAAATCGTTGCCTAATAAAACAGGTTACATGTTGGGATTGTCTTCCAAGAATGTAGAAGCGATTGTATACTACGAGCGTTATGTAGTTATTCAGGCAGGTGTTACAGAAGAAGGTGTTCCGGTTAATGGAGAAAGCAAAAAAACTAAATATTTAGATCTTTTAACTGAAGAAGAATATTTAGATATTTTAGATGGCTTACCAAAAGACAATCAATTGTTGTCTGACGATGACCCGAATAAATTTATCGCTAAAATGGGTGGTGAAGCAGTTCATGGGTTATTGTCTAGAATTGATTTGAAAAAATTATCAGGTGAATTACGTCACAAAGCATCACACGAATCTTCACAACAACGTAAATCAGAAGCGTTAAAACGTCTGAGCGTAGTGGAAGCATTCCGCGAAGCCAACGAACACGTAGAAAACAGACCGGAATGGATGGTGGTTCAATACTTACCTGTCGTTCCGCCTGAATTGCGTCCGTTAGTTCCGTTAGATGGTGGACGTTTTGCATCTTCAGATTTGAACGATTTATACCGTCGTGTTATCATCAGAAATAACCGTTTAAAAAGATTAATTGAAATCAAAGCACCGGAAGTAATCTTACGTAATGAAAAACGTATGTTACAGGAAGCTGTAGATTCATTATTCGACAACTCACGTAAATCAAATGCAGTAAAAGCAGAAGGTGGCCGTGCATTGAAATCGTTATCGGATGTACTGAAAGGTAAACAAGGTCGTTTCCGTCAGAACTTATTAGGAAAACGTGTGGACTACTCCGGTCGTTCAGTAATCGTGGTAGGTCCTGAATTAAAATTACACGAATGTGGTTTACCAAAAGATATGGCGGCTGAGTTATTCAAACCGTTTATCATTCGTAAATTACTGGAACGTGGTATCGTAAAAACGGTAAAATCTGCCAAGAAATTAGTAGATAAAAAAGAATCAGTAATCTGGGATATCTTAGAAAACGTAATGAAAGGACATCCGGTGATGTTAAACCGTGCTCCAACATTACACAGACTTTCTATTCAGGCATTCCAGCCAAAATTAATTGAAGGAAAAGCAATTCAGTTACACCCTTTAGTGTGTACATCATTCAATGCCGACTTTGACGGTGACCAGATGGCTGTTCACGTTCCTTTAAGTAATGCTGCAATCTTAGAAGCACAGTTATTGATGCTCGCTTCTCATAATATTTTGAATCCACAAAACGGAACACCAATTACCATTCCATCTCAAGACATGGTTTTAGGTTTGTACTATCTTACAAAAGGTAAACGAACCATCGGTGATGACAAAGTACGTGGTGAAGGAAGAGTATTCTATGCTGCTGAAGAAGCAATCATTGCATTGAACGAAAATCAGGTAGACTTACATGCAAATGTAAAATGCAGAGTACGCGTAAAAGAAGGCAACGATTTCAAAATGAAAATAATCGATACTACGGTAGGTCGTTTATTATTCAATGAAGTAGTTCCTGCAGAATGCGGTTACATCAATGAAATGTTGAGTAAGAAAAACATCAAAACGGTAATTGGAGAAGTATTGGTAAGCACGAATATTCCAACTACAGTTAAGTTTCTGGATGATATTAAAGAGATTGGTTTCCGTCAGGCATTTAAAGGTGGTCTGTCATTTAATATTGATGACTTGATTATTCCGGATGTAAAACAAAAATTACTGACAGGTGCAGGTGACGAAGTAGATGAAGTATGGTCTAACTTTAATATGGGTTTAATTACCAATAACGAACGTTATAACCAAATCATCGATATCTGGACACGTGTGGATACAAGAATCACGGAAACATTGATGAAAGAAATCTCTACGCACAAACAAGGTTTCAACTCCGTGTTTATGATGTTGGATTCTGGAGCGCGTGGTTCAAAACAACAAATTAAACAGTTAGGTGGTATTCGTGGATTGATGGCAAAACCTCGTAAATCTGGTTCTACAGGTGGTGAGATTATCGAAAATCCAATTTTATCTAATTTCAAGGATGGTTTGAACGTACTAGAATATTTCATTTCTACACACGGTGCGCGTAAAGGTTTGGCGGATACGGCGTTAAAAACGGCGGATGCGGGTTACTTGACACGTCGTTTAGTGGATGTAGCGCAAGATGTTGTTATCAATGGCGTTGACTGCGGAACATTACGTGGTTTGAATACATCAGCGTTGAAAGAAAATGAAGAAGTAATCGAATCTTTATTTGACAGAATAGTTGGACGTACTGCTTTATTAGATGTGGTACATCCGTTAACCGGCGAAATCATCGTAAAAGAAGGCGATATGATTTTAGAAGCAGCTGCTTCTATCATCGAAGAATCACCAATCGAAAGCGTAGAAATTCGTTCAGTATTAACCTGCGAAATGCGTCGTGGTGTTTGTGCAAAATGTTATGGAAGAAGTTTAACCAATAACAGACCGGCACAATATGGTGATGCAGTTGGTATCGTGGCAGCACAGTCTATCGGTGAACCGGGAACACAGTTGACCTTACGTACTTTCCACACGGGTGGTACGGCAGCATCTGTTGCTTCTGAATCTCAGATGATTGCTAAGTTTGACGGTAAATTGGAATTCGACAGCGTTAAAACTGTAAAACAAGATAGCGAAGACGGAGAAATGAAATCTGTGGTAATCGGAAGAACAGGTGAAATCAACATCATCGACGAAACTACAGAAAGAGTTTTAATCACTAACAACATTCCTTACGGTGCTACATTGTCTGTGAAAAACGGTCAGAAAGTGAAAAAAGGCGATGTGATTTGTTCATGGGATCCATTTAATAATGTCATTATTTCAGAGTTTAAAGGTACTACGAAATACGAACACGTTATTGAAGGTATCACTTACCGTGAAGAATTAGAAGAGCAAACAGGTCATCGTGAAAAAGTAACCATCGAATCTCGTGATAAGAAAAAATCTCCATCTTTATTGATTGTAGATGAAAAAGGAAAAGAATTATATTCTTATTCAATTCCGGTTGGAGCACATATTTCTGTAGAAGATAATGAAGCTGTATTGCCTGGATCTATCATCGTAAAAATACCACGTATCTTAAGTAAAGTACGAGATATTACGGGTGGTTTGCCACGTGTACAGGAATTATTCGAAGCACGTAATCCATCAAATCCGGCTAAGGTTTCTGAAATCGACGGACAAGCTACCTTCGGTAAAATTAAACGTGGTAACCGTGAGGTGACGATTACATCGAAAGATGGCGTTCAAAGAAAATATCTAGTTCCTTTAACTAAACATATTTTAGTACAGGACGGCGACTTTGTGAAAGCAGGTATGCCATTATCAGATGGTGCTATTACGCCAAGTGATATTCTGAAAATTAAAGGACCTGCAGCATTACAAGCTTATTTAGTAAATGAAATTCAGGAAGTTTACCGTTTACAAGGTGTACGTATCAACGACAAACACATCGAAGTAATCGTGAAACAAATGATGAGTGATGTATTAGTAAGTGATGCAGGTGATACTAAATTCTTAGAAAACGAACGTGCTGATAAATTCGAATTCATCGAACAAAACGATTATATCTACGATAAGAAAGTAATTACGGAAGCAGGTGACTCAGAGCAATTAGTAGTTGGACAAATCGTTACGATGCGTCAGATACGCGAAGAGAATTCATTCCTGAAACGTAATGACAGAAAACCGGTAGAATATCGTGATGCAATTCCTGCAACAGCAAGTCCGTTATTACAAGGTATTACAAGAGCATCCTTAGGTACTGCAAGCTGGATTTCAGCGGCATCTTTCCAGGAAACAACTAAAGTATTAAACCAGGCTGCTATCAACGGCAGAATCGACTTAATGCGTGGTTTAAAAGAAAACGTAATCGTTGGTCACAGAATTCCTGCAGGTACAGGTGTTCGTGAATTCGAAAACGTGATGGTTGGTTCTAAAAAAGAATACGAACGCATGATGGCTAAAAAAGCAATGATTGAAAGCGACGAAGAATAAAATCTTTGTTAATTATAAAAAGGCTGTCTGTTTAGACAGCCTTTTTTTTATGTCTTTTAGCTTTATTTTCATAAATTTACATAGCCGTTTACAACACCTAATTTTTTAATTTATAATATGGAAGACAAGAATCAAAATCAAATCAATATTGAATTGCCGGAAGAAATTGCAGATGGTGAATACGCTAACTTAGCCATCATTACACACTCCAATCAGGAGTTTGTGGTAGATTTTGTTCGTTTGGCTCCAGGTGTTCCGAAAGCAAAAGTAAAGTCCAGAATTATTTTAACGCCACAGCATGCAAAACGACTCATGATGGCATTAGCGGAAAACGTTCGTAAATTTGAACAAGCACACGGCGAAATCAAAGAATTTGAGCAAATCGCCTATCCGTTGAATTTTGGTACACCTACTACGCAAGCATAGTCTATGAAGACGATTGAGGAAGAAATTAAGCAAAAAAAATTCCCGAACATCTATGTAAAAACAGATGTGAATTTGTTGTTTACATGCGGTTGGTTGCAAAACGAACAGGCACGTTTTTTTAAAAAGTACGGTCTTTCCATGCAACAACATAATGTGTTGCGCATTTTACGTGGTCAGCACCCAAATCCCGTTATGCTCAATCAGATTACCGAGCGCATGATCGACAAAATGTCGAACGCTACACGATTGGTCGAAAAGCTGAAGCAAAAAGGACTAGTTACGAGAGAGACCAGCACCATCAGCCGTCGACAGGTGGATATTAACATTACAGAAACTGGATTAGCATTGTTAGATAAAATAGACAAAGCAATGAATACAAATGACACACCGGCACATTTTACAAATTTGACAATAAATGAGCTGGAACAATTAAATGTATTTTTAGATAAAATCAGGAACTAAATTTTTTATCTTTTTGTTTGTATATACAATAGTTGTTTATGCAACTACATAGAGATGAGATTTGAGATGATAAGATTTGAGATTAATATAATTTCTCAACTCTCATATCTCATCTCTATAACATCTAAAAATCTATTTATGAAAACAGTAATTCACAAAGCAAACGAAAGAGGTCAGGTAAATCACGGCTGGTTAAAAGCAAACCATTCATTTAGTTTTGCCGGATATTACGATCCGAAAAAAGAGCAATTTGGTACACTGCGTGTCTTAAACGACGACACGGTGGAAGCCGGATTTGGATTTGGATTGCATCCGCACAACAATATGGAAATTGTTACGATTCCGTTGAAAGGTGCTTTGAAACATAGAGATTCTACCGGTGGCGAAGGCATTATCAAAACCGGCGATGTGCAGATTATGAGTGCCGGCAGCGGCATTATGCACTCAGAACATGCCACTGTAGACGAAGACGTCAACTTGTTTCAGATTTGGGTATTTCCGAAAAAAGTAAATATTGAACCACGCTACGACCAACGCACGTTTTATGAAAGTGACCGTGAAAATAAATGGCAGATCGTGGTAAGTCCGGAAGAAGCGCACCACGCACTTTGGATTAATCAGGATGCATATTTTTCTTTAGGAAATTTTGACACAACAACAACCTACCAATTAAACAAAGCAGATAATGGCGTTTATTTAATGGTCATAGAAGGCGAAATAGAAATAGACGGCAACGTTTTAACTAACCGTGATGCGATAGGCATTACAGAAGCAAAAGCGTTTGAAATTAAGGTGCTGCAAGCTACAAAATTATTAGCAATAGAAGTGCCGTTGAAATAGAAATACCTTTCCTGTCTGATTTAGTTTTAAGTTCAGCAGAAACAGTTGCAATTCCTGTAAGTATAGTGATTTTAAGGTATTATAATGTATTTTTACCCGAATTGTTAAGTGTAGTTCTTTTAATCCATTTCTCCAGTTCAACTGCCCAAAATACGATGCTTGACAAACCGATGCAGAACAATAACTCTTTCATTGTAAGAGCTTGTGTTCTGAAAATATCCTGTAAGAATGGAACATATATAACGGCCATCTGCAAACCAAGGGTTAGCAACACAGCAACAAGCAATTGTTTATTTCCAAAAACACCTAGGCTGAAAAGTGATTTCCAATCGCTGCGAATTGCCATAGCATGTCCCATTTGTGAAATACTCAAAACAGTAAAGACCATAGTCATCCATTTCTCATTTCCTGCTTGTAAGGCCCATCCTTGCGTTCCGATACAGACTGCACCCATCAGCAAACCTACCCAAAGAATATGAACTCCCAGACCGTTGCTGAAAATGCTCTCGTTAGGTTTGCGAGGAGGTCGTTTTAATATGTTTTCTTCGGCAGCTTCAGCAGCAAAAGCAAGTCCTGGCAGTCCATCCGTAACCAAGTTTATCCAAAGGATATGGATAGGAAGCAGTGGTATAGGCAAGCCGATTAATGGTGCCAGAAAGATAGTCCAGACTTCACCGCTGTTGCTGGTCATGGTGTATTTTATGAACTTTCGAATATTGTCGAAGATTCTGCGACCTTCACGCACAGCACGAAGGATAGTAGCAAAATTATCATCCAATAAGATCATATGCGCGGCTTCTTTTGATACATCGGTTCCGGTAATACCCATTGCAATACCAATATTGGCTCTTTTCAAAGCCGGAGCATCATTGACCCCGTCACCGGTCATAGCCACAAAATGATTTTTATTTTGAAGTGTTTTGACGATATTCAGTTTTTGTTCAGGCGAAACACGGGCATACACTTTTATGTATTCAATTTCCTTTATAAATTCTTCTTCTGATAATTCTGAAAGTTCAGCACCTGTTATTACTCTGTCTGTTTGATTTCTCAAAATTCCCGTTTCTGCGGCAATTGCTTTTGCCGTAACAGGATGATCTCCGGTAATCATTATTGGAGTAATACCGGCCGTTTGGCAATCTGCAATGGCTTGAATAACTTCTATCCTTGGTGGGTCAATCATGGCAGCTAAGCCAACAAATTTAAGATTAGTTTCAATGGTTTCAATCGAAATAGTTGCAGGTAAGACCTCAACAAGTTTTACGGAATAAGCCAAAACTCTTTTTCCTTGTTGGGCATAATGTTCAGTTGCTGTATTTATCTCGTCTGAATTTACATTATTACAAATACCCAAAATATTTTCTATTGCACCTTTCGTAACTATCAGCCATTGCCCGGCAAATGGATAAATGGTCGTCATTCGCTTACGCACAGAGTCAAACGGCAATTCATGTTGGCGTTTAAAATCAGTAATCCATTGCTTATTATAATCTTTATTACTTCTGGAATATTCCACCAAAGCTATTTCGGTTGGATCGCCTTTGAATTGATTGTTCTCATCTGTTATTACATCGTGATTGAGTTCCATGGCCAGCAGTAACAATTGCGTTGAAGAAAATCCATGAATAGTTTCCGCTTTTGATGAAAGCCAAATATCCATCACTGTCATTTTATTTTGTGTGATGGTACCCGTTTTATCGGAACAGATGTAAGTAACCGAACCCAACGTTTCCACCGCAGGCAATTTTCTGATGAGCGCATTTTTGCGAACCATACGGCTTGCGCCTAAGGCAAGAGAAATGGTTATCACGGCAGGAAGAGCTTCGGGGATGGCAGCTACAGCAACCGAGATGGCGGTAAGCAACATTCTGATAGGGTCTTCACCACGCAGCAAACCTGCTCCATAAATGATGGCACAAATGACAATGACGATGACTGATAATTTTTTTCCAAAATCCGCTAATCTTTTTTGGAGCGGGGTTTTTGTTTCATTTTCCTGAAGCAATTGAGCAATTCTGCCAATTTCTGTATCCATTCCTGTTGCCACTACAATTCCTTCAGCGCGGCCATAGGTAACAATGGTTGTTTTATATGCCATGTTGATGCGGTCTCCTATTGGCGGGTTTTCAATAATTATATCTTCGCTGCTTTTTTCAATTGCGTTTGATTCTCCGGTTAATGAAGCTTCTTCAATTTTCAGAGCGTGTGTTTCGGTAAGCCGGATATCTGCCGGTACGGACATTCCGGCCTCAAGAATTACCATGTCGCCCGGTACTAATTCTGAAGCAGGTATTTGCAGGATGTTGCCTCCTCTGCGAACGGTTGCATTAAATGCAGCCATTTTTCTTAATGCTTCCATTGCTTTTTCTGCTCGGTATTCCTGCACAAACCCAATAACTGCATTGAGCAAAACAATAATCAGAATTACAACCGCGTCTTTTATATCACCAACAACAAAAGAAATTATTGCAGCTATAAGCAATATAAAAATCATCACATCTTTAAACTGATTAAGCAGAATAATAAGAACAGCTGTTTTCTTTTTTTCTGTTAGTTCGTTTTTCCCGTATTGGCTAAGCCGTTCTTCAGCTACTGTATTATGTAAACCTTGCTTACTGGTGTTAAACAATTTTTGTATTTCTGATATGGGTAATAAGTGGAAGTTCATGATTGCAGTTCATATAAAATGACCATATTGAAAATATACATAATAAATATTAGGAAAGTGTCACATGCAAGCAAAAAAGGTTCGCTTTTTGGGCTATAGGTAAGTCCTGTAAGGGTTCTCGGCTTGGCGATGTGGTGGATTTTTAGCACAAAAGTTCAATAGAATTACTGCTGTTGAACCTAGCACAAAAGTTTCAAAAAAAGCACTTAACCCGCCATATCGCAAAACCGATGTTGGGCGTAGTTTATTTTCTATCCATTTCTTGCAATAACCGCAGTAGTAGGGTCGTTTTCTTTAATTCTTTTTCTACATATTTTCTCAATTTCCAAGATGTCTGCCACTCCTGAAATATAAATAATATCAGGGACAAATTCATCAGAACTGTTCTTTCTGCTTACCATTTTTCCTGTCCGAAGTTGCATTGAAATATCTCCTTTTTTATTGTTTATTTCCATGTTACCTGAAAACTGTTCCCAATCATAAGAGTTGATATTTCCTTTGTGATAACGTATAAATCTATTTGGTGTTCCTATAAAATATCCTCCCTTTTGAAAAATTGAATAAAATCCCCAAGACAGCATTCCAATACCTACTAAAACAAAAGTCCCAATAATTAAAGTTGGTACAAGCATTGGCTGAAAATTGTCCCAACTACCTGTAGTCGGCACCCCATTAACTTTAAAGTGTGCTTCATTACCTTTAAAAAGAGGACCTAAAAAAGCAATTACAAAAATACTTGTAAATGAAGTCCAAACTGTTCCAAAAGCAATAATACTCAAAGATTTCGCAAGTGGTTGATTTCTCTTAGCTATAACAGAAAAGTCAACTTTTTCTGTTCCAATAACAGATTGTAAGTCAGGTGGTAAAGATATTGAGTAATCTATTTGTCAAAATTGATTATTTTGTTGTATTTCTAAATTAAGCCCAGCGTTTCCTTGCTAGAGCTTGTGGCGGCTTATATAAAGCTTTTTTTCCATAACCGCCCAAGCGAAGTTATGAAAAGTAAACGAATAATTTACCGAAAAACCAGCCATAAGTTTTAGCAAGTGTTGGCAGTAGTTTTATTTCTTTTTACTATTCAATTTTGGTGTAACATCTTTAATAGTGTTTGTTTTCGATTGATCATCATCAATTGTTTGCTCTTTTATTGTTGTAAAGTCAATCGCTTTTAAGTCAATCTTTCTTATCTGCCTATTCCACATTGTATGATAGTAATACACTTTATTTTTTAAGTCAGATGCAGAAGTAACTTGGGTTGCACTTACAATGTCAGTTGGTAAATTTTCCTTTGGTACTTGAGCGCCAAGTGGTATGTTAAAATTATCCAATATTCTAAAAGATTCAAAAACAGCATCGAGAGAAGTTTCTAATGGACGACAAGAAGCTGTAAAAGCTGCGGCTCTCACAAATCTTGAAGGTGGAGTAAAATCTCCAGGTAAGCCAATCAATCCAGAACCTCCGCCCAATGGTTTTAATTTATATTCATCTAAATTCATTGGACTATTCGGATTTGGAGATAGATTAAGATAATTTCTTTGATTGATTAAGTGCCAGTCGTATGTTGGTGAATTTGTTATTACACCAATGTAAGGGTCATATACTTTTACTTCACCTTTGTTTACTATTTCAATTATCTTGCTGTTACCACTTGAGTCAACAATTTTGAAATGAAAAGGAAGAGCTGCTCCGCCAAATTCTTTATTGTCTACATTTACAACAATAACAGATTCTAAGTTGGCAATAATTTCGTCTACTGTTTTAAACGATGACAACATCCATTGCATTAAATCTCCTACACTCATTGAATTCTCAGCTTTTTTACTATCGAAAATAGCATAATCAGCAAAATCGGGTAAATAATATACACCAACATATAGTCCTTCTTCATTCAATCCATCAGGTCCGTAAGGTTGGCCATATGCTGTAAGTGTTACAAAGCCATATTTCCCATCCCATTTTTTTCCGTTATATCCTTGAGGTGTTTGACCTATAAATTTTTTATTGCTTGGCACTACTAAAATCTTATTGTGTTGTGCATCGTTAAGTGCCCATTCAACTGTTCTTGCAACAACAAATCCACCATCGTTGGACTTTAATGTAATTCCTGTACACGGAGAAACACTAGTACTAAACATAAGAAATGCTAAAGTGAAAGCGATAATTTTTTTAAGTTTATTTTTCATTTTGGTTTATTTTTAATTTAATATTACTGATTGTTGTTATGGTTTCTAAAAATTACTGCCAACGTCAGACTGTGAAAAAACTTCACCATCTGTTTATAAAAATAAATATAAAAAATAAGATGAACAAATATTTTTGCATTGATAATCAGCATATGCAAATAGTTTCATCACATCAACGTCATCAGGTGCACCAGCACATTGGGCAGCGGCGCTTCGGGTGTGGGTTTCAGCATGGCATCAATGCCATCAAACCAGGAAAGGAAATCGGTTTTGTAATGTGCTCCGTTGTTGGCTCTTAAAGTAAATTCGCTTATAGTATTTTTTTATGAAAATTATACTAAAAGGAAATCCTTTCCTATGCCACCAAACACGGAGATTGAGATTTTAAAACACATAGGCACATAGAAAATTTAATTAGCATTACAGACAATGCCGTTTTTACGGAAGCTGAGGAAATATAGATGGAAGCAAAGCTTCCGCTATGATATACTATTAGCTGTTTTCATATCAGCTACAAACGATATGTCTTAAGAAAATACTATGTTTCTATGCCGAAATGTATTCGGCACAAGTTGTGTTTCAAAAATATGAGGCGCATAAAAAAACGTTTCCAAAGCCCAACTTTGGAAACGTAATAAAAAAAACAAATAAGGAGAAATGGTTAATTATTTTTGAAATGCTGCTCGCGCTCAGCGTCTTTGTCAAAGGCTTTAATGATGTCTTTTACCAGTCGGTGACGCACCACATCTTCTGCAGACAGATGCACCATGCCAATGCCTTCAATACCATCTAAAATCTGCATGGTTTTCTTTAAACCGGATTGCTGATTTTTAGGTAAATCTATCTGTGTCATATCACCGGTGATAATGCATTGTGCAGATGGTCCGATACGAGTCAGGAACATTTTTAACTGTAAGGTGGTAGCATTCTGTGCTTCATCCAGAATCATAAAAGCATTATCCAGTGTTCGACCGCGCATATACGCAAGCGGCGCTACTTCAATAACGCGGTTCTGCATATAGTAGGCCAGTTTGTCCGGTGGAATCATATCATCCAGTGCATCGTACAACGGACGCAAATACGGATCTATTTTTTCTTTTAAATCACCGGGCAAAAATCCAAGATTTTCACCGGCTTCCACAGCAGGTCTGGTGAGTATGATTTTCTTGACCGATTTATTTTTTAGTGCTCTAACGGCAAGTGCCACAGCGGTATAGGTTTTTCCGGTTCCTGCAGGTCCGATGGCAAATAAAATATCGTTGTTTTCAGAAGAATCCACCAGCTTTTGCTGGTTTTCGGTGCGTGCCCGAACCATGGTGCCATTGTTGCCATATACCAGCACATTGTCCTGAAACTGCGGGAAGTTCGTTTCATAAGGATTTCTGCCATGCAGAATTTCCTCGATGTGCTGGTCGGATATTTTTCCGTAGCGTTCGAGGTATTCCACGAGTTGGTGTACTTTTTCGCTGAAAACGTCGAGGTCTTCCTGTGAGCCGGCAACGATGATTTTGTTGCCTCTTGCGCTGATGTTTAGCTTGTTGAATTCTTTTTTAAGAATTTTAAGCTTGTTGTTGTTGAAACCGAAGAACTCTACCGGATCGACAGTTTCTAATTTAATAGTTAGTTCGCTCAATTATTTTCTTATTTTTGTTTTCGAATACCAAGATTGTTTTCCCTTTCTTGTGTATTGCTGAATTTTGTTATCAATTTGAAAATAGCATAAAATTTTAAATGGCAGTAATAACGTTATTAACAGACTTTGGAGATAAGGACTACTATGTGGGCTTATTTAAAGGCGATTTATACGCTTCCAGCCCATCTGCCAAGATTGTGGATATCTCACATTCCATACCACCATACGATATTGTGACAGGTGCATTTTTCTTAAAAAACGTCTATGCACACTATCCAAAAGGCACTATTCACATCGCCAGAGTGTATGAACAGGGTTTAGGAAAACAGAAATTATTGGCGGCAAAGTACCAGAATTACTTCTTTATCGCACCGGATAACGGCTTTTTAACCCTGGTGTTTGATGAGAAACCGGATTTGATTGTGGAGATTGATATGAAGCAGGCAAAACTGAATACGCTGGAAGAATATTATTGCAGAGTGGTGAAAGAAATTACCTTTAATAATAGTATCGGTTCCATTGGTGTGGCAACTTCTGATTATGTGGAAAAAAGAGCCATGATACCGGTGTTGCAGGAAGATAAAATTATCGGAAATGTCATTCACGTGGATAATTTTGGCAATGCCATTACTAATATCCATAAAGATGAGATAAAAAGATATGATGCAAATAAGCAGATGAGTATCAATTACCGAAAAAAAGATGTGATAGAAAGGATAGTAGAAAACTATACGGATGTGCCGCCAACATACAGCTTGGCGCGATTTAATTCGTTAGGTTATCTGGAATTATGTATCAACTGTGGTCATGCTGCTGATTTATTAGGGTTGGCAAAAGGCGATAACGTACAAGTATTGTTTGAATAGATGCTGAAATAAATTCAGCATGACGACCATAGTACGAATGTTATCCTGAACTTATTTCAGGATCTAAAATAATATTAAATAAAAATGATTATCAGAATAGTAAAATTAACCATGCGGGAAGATGAAGTGAATACGTTTAAAACTTACTTTGCTACCGTTTGCGAAACCATCCGCGCGCAGGAAGGCTGTAACCTCTTGCAGGCGTGGCAGGATATTAATAATCCGGCCATCTTTTTTACTTATAGTTTGTGGGATAGTCAGGAGCATCTCGATAAATACAGAGATTCTGCCTTTTTTCTGCAGTTCTGGAAAACTGTAAAACCTTGGTTTGGTGGCAAAGCAGAAGTCTGGAGTTTTGATAAAATAGTGGATTTACCATAAATAGTTATTAGTAATTAGTGATTAGTATGAATAAAATTTCATTAAACGAGTATGAAATAATTTTTGATGATTCGCTGGAATCATTGAATGGCTTTTTAGCTGCATCAGGTTATTCTTCCGTTTTTGTTTTGGTGGATGAAAATACTAAAGAGCATTGTTTGCCCATACTGAATACTTTAATTTCCGTATATACTATTATAGAAACAAAAAGCGGAGAAACCCATAAGAATACCAGTACCTGTGAAACTATCTGGCAGCAGCTGATAGAAAATAATGCAGACAGAAAAGCATTATTCATTAATTTAGGCGGCGGCGTGATAGGAGATATGGGCGGCTTTGCGGCCAGTTGCTACAAGCGCGGTGTTGATTTTATCAACATTCCTACAACTTTGTTGTCGCAGGTAGATTCTTCCATCGGCGGTAAATTAGGCATCGATTTTAAATACGGAAAAAATTTAATCGGACTGTTCCGGAATCCGAAAGCAGTTTTTGTTTCTCCGGTATTTTTCAACACATTGCCGCAGCGACAGTTTATTAACGGATGGGCTGAGATTTTCAAACATGGGTTAATTCAGAATCAGCATCAATGGCAACAATATAAAGAAATTGATATTCTGAATACTGATATGAATGAGATTGTTTATCATTCTTTACTAATAAAAAAAACAGTTGTTGAAAAAGATCCATTTGAAAAAGGATTACGAAAGATTCTGAATTTCGGACATACCATCGGACATGCAATCGAAGCATATTCTTTGGAAAACGAGGATGATAGCTTGCTGCATGGTGAAGCAATTGTTATAGGAATGATATGTGAAGCTTATCTGTCTGTGAAAAAATGCAGTTTGCAGGAAAGTGAATTGCAGGAAATAACAATACTTTTATTGAAACATTTTCCGAAACACAATATAAGTGCATTTAATGCTGAAAAATTATTGCAAATCATGAGTATTGACAAAAAAAATGAAGGTTCCTCAATCATGGCAGCTTTACTTTCTGCAATTGGAAAATGTGAATATGATATTGCTATAACAAAAGAAGATATTTTGGAAAGTTTAAAATACTACATTAATTATTAATCTTAAATAAAAAAAAATGGCAACTGTAACTTTAAAAGGAAATGAAATTCATACCAATGGAAACTTACCCAATGTTGGTGAAAAATTGGCAAACTTTACTTTAGTATCAAATAATTTATCTGAAAAATCTCTCGCTGATTATCAGGGTAAAAAACTGTTGTTGAATATTTTTCCAAGTATCGA
Source organism: Chitinophagales bacterium (assembly GCA_044357355.1). GTDB lineage: Bacteria > Bacteroidota > Bacteroidia > Chitinophagales > JADIYW01 > JADJSS01. Next base: position 13,805 of record JBIKPT010000008.1, on the reverse strand, counting down.
CACTGGAACTTGCACCGCATCTGTTCGTCATTTTAATATGGATGTATCTAAATTAGAAAACACAGTCGTTTTGTGTATTTCAAAAGATTTGCCATTTGCATTATCCAGATTTTGCGGCGCAGAAGGCGTCTCTAATATAGAAACGTTGTCAGCTTTCATTAGTAATTCATTTGATGCTATTACCTTTAACGATGGACCTTTAAAAGGCCTGCTAAGCAGATGTGTAATTATTGTTGATGAAAGCGGAAAAGTTATTTACACGGAACAGGTGGCAGAAACAGTGAACGAGCCCAACTACGAAGCAGCGCTGGCAGTTTTGAAATAATTCAATTCTAAAAAGTGGAGGATTTAAATTAGTTTATTAGGATTAAGGAATACTTTTTTCCTCAATAAATTTCTGATTATATATCTCCTAACTGTGGTCGTATAACAATATCTTCCACTACGGAGAATTTACTAAGCTGTGTGATTGTATAAACTAATTCGGCAATATCTTCCGGTTTGCTGAATCTGCTTTCCGGTAAATCTGTTCCGCTCCACGAATCCGTCAGAGTTGCGCCTGGAAGAATGGAGGTTACTTTTATATTATGCGTTTTCAATTCTTCGCGCAAAGTTTTAGAAAATCCAAGTAACGCAAACTTAGAGATGGAATAACTTCCACCATTTTCATAGGCTTTCATGCTGGCTACAGAGCACATATTGAAAATATATCCGTCTTTGTGTTGCAGAAAATTGGGTATTAATTTTCTGGTTAAATGATAAGCGCTGAAAAGATTCGTATTCATCGTTTTTTCTAAAATGCCATCTTCTTCTTCAGTAATTTTTCCGGGCAGGAAAATACCGGCATTATTCACCAGAATATCAATTTTATCAAAGGTTTGTAAAACAAAATCTCCGAAATGCAGGACTTCTGTTTTTGAAGACATATCACATGGATAGGTTATTATGGATGGAAAAAGTGCAACTATCTCTTTCAGTTTATCTTCATCTCTGGAGCAAATAATTACCTGATGATTTTCAGCTGCAAATTTTTCAGCGATTGCCTTTCCGATTCCTCTGCTGGCACCTGTTATTACAATATTCATTAAATTATTGGATTTATTAGTGGATAAATAAGTACTTATGCACGTTTTATGTCATAAAAATATGAATTCTTTTGGCTTTTAGCTTTTTACTTTTACTAATTACTAAAAATAGACTATTTTTACCACTTTTAAATTCCAAAATTATTCATGGCAGAATACATCCATGCTTCCGGCGGACCGATATTTCACATTGGCAGATATATGCTGATGATAAAACGTTGTTTTACCAGACCAGAAAGAGCTGCGATGTACTGGAAGGAAACCTTGCGTCAGATGTCTAATATCGGTGTGGGTTCTGTAATGATTATCATTTTAATTTCATTTTTTATTGGTGCTGTATCCACAGTACAGTTTGCTTATAATTTATCAGGCTCTATGGTGCCCATGTATTATGTAGGTTATATTGTGAAAGAATCACTGATTCTGGAATTAGCGCCAACGATATCAGGATTGATTTTAGCGGGAAAAGTAGGTTCTAATTTATCTTCAGAATTAGGCACCATGCGTTTAACCGAACAAATCGATGCACTCGAAATTATGGGTGTCAACACTATTTCTTACCTGATTGGTCCTAAATTGGCTGCTGCTGTTACAATGGTGCCTATTTTGGTAATTATTTCTACTATCACCGGTATTATTGGCGGATTAATTGCTGGCGATCTTACCGGATACGTTTCCAGTACCGACTTTACACAAGGTGTATTAATGAGTTTTGTAGCTAAGAATATATATATCATGCTTACCAAAGCAGCAGTATTTGGGTTTCTGTTAACATCCATTTCCTGTTATCAGGGATTTTATTCTTATGGTAGCTCCATCGAAATTGGAAAAGCAAGTACAAGAGCGGTGGTGTTAAGCAGTATTATGGTGTTAGTGGCAGATTTTATCCTGGCGTGGTTGCTGTTAAATTAAAATGTAATGATAGAAGTTAGAGACGTACGGAAATCTTTTGGAGCACAACAAGTGCTGAAGGGAATCTCTACGGTTTTCGAAGCTGGAAAAAATAATTTAATCATTGGAAAAAGTGGTTCCGGTAAAACGGTCTTGTTGAAATGTATTGTCGGCTTGCTGACACCAACAGATGGTCATATTTTCTTTGATGGTAAAGATTATGTCGCCATGAATATGGCAGATAAAATAGATATTCGAAGAGAATTGGGTATGTTGTTTCAAGGTGGTGCATTATTTGATTCATTAACAGTTGAAGAAAACATTCGGTTTCCGCTGGATATGTTTACCAAATTGTCTATGTCTGATAAAAAGGACAGAGTTAATGAAGTATTGAAACGGGTAAACCTCGTGAACGCCAATAATAAATTTCCGTCTCAGCTTTCCGGCGGTATGCAGAAACGTACCGGTATTGCAAGAGCCATCGTCATGAATCCAAAATACCTGTTTTGCGATGAGCCGAATTCCGGTCTCGATCCGCAGACTTCCATTGTGATTGATGAATTAATTATGGAGATTACGGAAGAATATCAAATCACCACGATTACCAACACACACGACATGAACAGTGTAATTACCAATGGTGACAAAATATTGTTTCTGCATGAAGGTGCAAAACACTGGGAAGGTGATAAGGTATCTCTTTTTGAATCTGATAACAAAGAACTAATAGATTTTATTTTCGCCTCAGACTTCCTAAAAGAAGCACGCGACGCAAGACATGACAAATTAATAGCAAAATTATCCAAATAATATTATGAGCATTTTAGTAAATAAACACTCGAAAGTAATCGTACAGGGTTTTACAGGAAAAGAAGGCACTTTCCATGCCACACAAATGATTGAATACGGAACAAACGTTGTTGGCGGTGTTACACCTGGAAAAGAAGGCACCACACATCTGGATAAGCCGGTTTTTAATACAGTAGAAAATGCTGTGAAAGCAACAGGCGCAAATGTATCTATCATATTTGTTCCGCCAGCTTTTGCTGCGGATGCCATTATGGAAGCAGCAGATGCCGGAATTAAATTAATTGTAACCATCACCGAAGGAATTCCGGTACAGGATATGATTAAAGCGAAAAAATATGTTACTTCTAAAAGTGTTCGAATGATTGGACCTAATTGTCCGGGAATTATCACAGCCGATGAAGCTAAGATTGGTATCATGCCGGGTTTTGTATTTAAAAAAGGTAAAATCGGTATCGTATCAAAATCCGGTACATTAACCTATGAAGCGGCAGATCAGGTGGTGAAAGCTGGTTTTGGTGTGTCAACGGCAATTGGAATTGGTGGCGATCCGATTATAGGCACTTCTACCAGAGAAGCAGTGGAAATGTTTATGAATGACGATGATACTGAAGCTATTGTCATGATAGGTGAAATAGGCGGAAGCATGGAAACAGATGCGGCAAGATGGATTAAAGATAATTTGAGAAAACCGGTGATTGGATTCATTGCAGGCCAGACAGCGCCGAAAGGCAGAAGAATGGGACATGCAGGAGCAATTGTTGGTGGTGCAGATGATACGGCAGCAGCAAAAATGAAAATTATGGCAGAATGTGGTATTCTGGTTGTGGATTCACCGGCATTTATTGGTAAAACAGTGGCAGAAGCATTAGCAAAATAATACACAGATAATTTTATGAGTCAAGCAGTTTGAGAAATCAAGCTGCTTTTTTATTTTATTCGGCAAGATTTTGCTCCAGATACTTACAAAGTGTGATTTATCTATGTAAAGAAAAATGTATCATTGCTAATGTTTCCCATAGCTGCAACTTCTTTCTTATCTTCTTTTAACGCTTTCGATTTGTATTATTCCGCAAAAATCAGCATACTTGCAGTTTAGTCGTAAGTCCTGTGTCAAAAGGCATACCATTAAGATATTTATTTTGTATTTTGACTCACCTCTTACGGCTCCTGACTTATGACGTTTATAACCGAATATCCATGGTGGTTTTTGCTGTTCTGTATAGCATCAGGAATCTTATTTGCCTATATTTTGTATGGCAGAAAGAAATTTATTTTTACAGAAAATGAAAGTAAATGGTGGAAATACGGATTGGCTTTTTTGCGTTTCTTGTCAACCAGTTTAATTGCGTTTTTATTACTGTCTCTATTAATTAAGACTAAAAAAACGGAAGAAGAAAAGCCTGTTATTTTATTATTGCAGGATAATTCCTCTTCACTCAACGTGTCGTTCGGGAATTTCTCAAAAGAAAAATATGCAGCACAGCTTTCTGATTTACAGGAAAAGATAAAAGACAAATACGAGCTCATCTCGTATAATTTTGGCGATGAACTGACTGATTTTTCAGAACCGAATTATTCTGAAAAAGAAACTGATATTTCCAATGCTATCGATGAATTGATAACACGTCACGGATCACAAAATATTGGTGCGGTTATTTTGGCTTCAGACGGAATTTTTAATAAAGGAAATTCACCTTTATACAACAGAAATGCACTAACGATTCCTTTTTATACGATAGCACTTGGCGATACTACTATCAAAAAAGATGCATTGATAAAAAGTGTGCGATATCCAGAAATCGTATATCTCGGCGACCAGTTTAATATCAATGTGCAAATTGAAGCCAATCATTTGCAAGGACAAACTACTGTGCTGGAAGTCATTTCACCGGATGGAAAAGTAGTGTTGAATAAAATAATCACCATCACGGAAGACAGATTTATTTTTCAGACAGATGCTGTAGGTGATGCTATAAAACCTGGAATTTTACAATATAGAATTAAATTGAAAGCACTATCTGGCGAAGCCATCTTTGAGAATAATGCAGATGTTGCCTATGTGGAAGTTATTGATGGACGCAAAAAAGTGCTGATGTTATATGATGCGCCGCATCCGGATGTGAAAGCATTCAGAAATGCCATTGAACAAAATAAAAATTACCAGTTTGAAGAAGCGGATATTAAAAATTATACTGGCAATTATAAAGAAGCTGATTTGATTATTCTGCACGGATTGCCATCTGCCGGTGCGATGGCTAAATTAAATACCATTCAGGAAATTGTAAATTCAAACACACCGCTTTTGCTGGTGCTTTCAGCGAATACGAATATCGGTCAGTTTAATACAATTCAGAAAATACTGCAAATCAGTGGCTCGTCGTTGAATGGCAATGATGTTTTTCCAATCTATCAGTCATCATTTTCTAAGTTTACCATGAGTGAGGCTGCATTAAAAACTATTCAGACATTGCCGCCGTTGCTGGCACCGTTTGGAAGGTATCAGGCTGCGGCAACAGCCGATATTTTTTACCGACAGCAAATCGGAAATATTCAAACAGATAATCCGTTGATAGTATTTAATGAAGTGAACGGACATAAAACCGGCATCATCTGTGGCGAAGGTTTGTGGCGCTGGCGTTTAAATGAATTTGCTCAAACAAAGAACTTTGAGGCAACCGACGAAATTATCAATAAATGCATACAATACTTAACGGTCAAAGGCGATAAAAGACGCTTTCGTGTGCATACACCAAAAAATGTGTTTAATGCCAATGAAGCTATACAGATAGATGCTGAATTGTATAACGAAAGTTACGAATTGGTGAATGACGTAGATGCAACAGTAGTGGTGAAAGGCGATAACGGAAAAGAATACACGTATACATTTGACAAAACCATCAATGCATACACCATCAATGCAGGAATTTTACCGGTGGGTAATTTTAGTATATTGGCAAAAGCTAATTACAAAGGAAAAGCCAACACAGCCAATAGTAATTTTTCGGTCAGGCCGGTTATTATCGAAACATTGAATACGCAGGCAAACCATCAGTTGTTAACAATTCTGGCAAATCAATCCGGTGGAAAATCATACAGTCCGACGACTATGTTATCCATTGCAGAAGATATAGATAAAAATGCTGCTATAAAGTCCATTCTGTATGATACGTTTACAACACGACCGTTGATTGACATGAAATGGTTGTTTTTTATCATTCTGTTACTGTTGATAAGTGAATGGTTTATTCGTAAGTTCAATGGAAATATTTAATACATTTACACCGGATTTATTAATTGAAAAATAGTAGCCATGAAGACGTTATTCAAGTTTATTTTTATCAGTGTATTCACAATGCAATTTCAGTCGGCAACAGCGGTTGAAAAAGGAGATTTTCATGTTATCCTGACAACCAATCTTGGACATCATAGTTTTATTCCAACTTATCAGTTAAAAGCCTACAATCCTGTTTTGGGAAAATTTGAAAAATTAGGTTTTATTCCTGGTGTAACGATGAATATGGACTATGCAGCTAGTCCTTATTTTAGCATTGGCGGTTGGTTTACTTTTAATGGTAGATCTTATACAAAAGATTCCAGCAGTGTTTTATTCGATTTAAAATACAGAAGTTTCGGTATTGGTATGCGAGGTGTTTTTCATTTGTATCAGCTGATTTCTGAAAAAGGAAATACCAAGTTAGATGCTGATAAATTTGATGTGTATATTCCGCTTTCTATTGGCGGAGGCTTCAGGTTGAAAAGCAAGGGAAGTTCATTGGCAGAATTTCAGAAATTTAAAGGCGGTGCCATCGTTGGTTCAGGAATCGGTATGACGTATTATTTTGTAGAGCATATCGGTGCTAACTTAGAAGCCGGATATTGCGAAGGATCTTATGCCAAAATAGGACTGGCATTTAAGTTTTAACATATTGTATACTTATGCAACCGAAGCCTGATCTCCTGATTAAGCTTTTTACTTGAAATATGTAAAGATATAACCTAAATTTCTTACCACTTACGACTCATGACTTCTCACTAATTTGTATCTTTGCAGCGAATTTTAATTTCTTTAATCTAAAATAAAATACATGAAAGTTACCGTAGTAGGTGCAGGAGCTGTAGGCGCAACCGTTGCCGATAATATTGCACGTAAAGAATTATGCCACGAATTGGTTTTGTTAGACATCAGAGAAGGTTTTGCCGAAGGCAAAGCGATGGATATGATGCAGACTGCTGCTTTGTTGGGCTTTGATACCAAAATTACAGGTTCAACAAACGATTACACTAAAACTGCCAACAGTGATGTAGTGGTTATTACATCAGGATTGCCACGTAAACCGGGCATGACTCGCGAAGAGCTAATCGGTGTGAATGCAGGTATCGTAAAAGGAGTTGCTGAAAATATTTTAAAATATTCACCAAACACCATTTTTGTCATTATTTCTAATCCAATGGATACGATGACATACCTGGCGTTGAAATCAACCGGCATTCCAAAAAACAGAATTATCGGTATGGGTGGCGCTTTAGACAGTTCTCGTTTCAGATATTATTTGTCACAGGCAATCGGTTGTTCACCATCTCAGTTAAATGCTGATGTAGTGGGCGGTCATGGTGACACCACTATGATACCTTTAACACGTCTTGCTTCTTTCGGTTCAACACCGGTTTCTGAAATCTTAGATGCTGAAACGTTGAAAAAAGTAGCTGCAGACACTATGGTCGGTGGTGCAACGTTAACTGGTTTAATCGGAACTTCTGCCTGGTATGCACCGGGTGCGGCTGGTATGGCTGTTGTAGAGTCTATTTTAAGAGATGAAAAACGTGTTATCACTTCTTGTGTATATTTAGAAGGCGAATACGGTCAGTCCGATATCTGTTTAGGTGTTCCGGTTGTAATTGGAAAAACAGGCTGGGAAAAAATTCTCGACTATAAATTAAACGAAGAAGAACAGGCTGCCTTTAATAAAAGTGCAGATGCAGTTCGTGGTATGAATGATGTTTTAAAAACATTATCGATCTAATTCACCATAAATGTTAAACAAAAAGGCAACGGATAGCTTTCCGTTGCCTTTTTTACGTTTAAATAAAACAAAACTCGGCAATTATCGTTAATTTTAAGTCTATATAAATCAAATGAAAAGGAATATAATTTTATTTACACTTGCACTTCTTCTTTTTTCCTGTAAAAAAGAAGAAACGGTAACTGTTCAGTTTACTGTCAAATCAACAGGTAAGACACCGAATGGTCGGAACTATGCCATTGATGCTTCTAAAGCTAAAATATTTTTTTCTAATTTTATTTTATCTGACACTTCAGGAAACGAAACAGAAGTGAAAGATGTCTTTTTGTACAAGACATCAGATAATAATTTCAGGTTCGCGTTTCCGGAAGGAAATTTCACTTCCATGAAATTCGCATACGGGTTGGATAAAACCACCAATAATTCAAAACCTATGAGCTTTCCTGCTTCCAGTCCGTTGAGTGTGGAAGAAGGGATGTATTGGGATATGTTGAAATACAGATTTTCTGTTATAGAAGCAAGTATTGATAATTCTTTGGCTAAAGATCAGGCACCCAACTCACCATTCTCCATGCATTTGGGTTCTGATACTTTATATACAGAAATAAATGTGAGTTCATTGCCTTACAATGGAAGCACGTTAAACATAGAATTAGATATGGATAAATTATTTGTGCTGGATAGTGATCCGTTTCAGATAATTAATTTCAGTAATCATTCTGAACCTTCTGAAATTGCCCGAGCTATTTCTATAAAAAATGCTTTTGTAAATGGTATTAAAACCAGCGTATCTGCAGATAAATGAGTAATAAGTTTATCATAACATCTACTATAATCATAGTACTCGTATCTCTTTCTTTTAATGCATGCAAAAAAGAGAAAGACCCTGACGATATTGCTCCGACACCAACACCTTACGTTGCGCCGCTGATTCAAAACTTTAGAGCGATGCCAACAGATGCAGCCAATCCAATGACATTGGAAGGAATAGCCTTAGGCAAAAGATTGTTTTTCGATCCCATTTTATCTCGAGATTCCAGTCTTTCCTGTGCAGGTTGTCACAAAAAAGAAAATGCATTTTCAGATCCTGCTGTTAAAAGCCGTGGTGCAGATAACGTTTTAGGTAACAGACATTCCATGGCATTAATTAATCTGGCATGGCAGAAAGATCGTTTTTTCTGGGATGGTCGTGTCAACTCATTGCGCGAACAGGCAGGACTTCCTATTGAAGATCCGCTGGAAATGCACTTGCCAATCGCAGAAGCAGAAAAACGGTTGCGACAACGTCCTGAATACGTAGAATTGTTTTGGAAAGCCTTTGGCAGTAAAACAGTTACCAAAGAATTCATCACAAAAGCAATTGAACAATACGAAAAAACAATGGTGTCTTTTAATTCCAGATTTGATAAATATTCAAGAGGTGAGCTGTTGTTAACGGATGCTGAACTGAGAGGACTGGATATCTTTAAAACGGAAAAAGGAGATTGTTTCCATTGTCACAGCAGCACTGCACCGGAAGTGTTTATTTCGCCTGACAGAACATTTGCCAACAACGGCCTGGATTCCGTTTCTTCCGTGCTGGATTTTACAGATTTCGGATTAGGGAAATTTACAAGAAATACAGACGATTACGGACGATTCAAAATTCCAACTTTACGCAATCTGGCATTTTCCGCACCTTATATGCACGACGGTCGTTTTGCTACCTTAGACGAAGTAATCGATTTTTATAATGACGGACCCAAAGGTTCGCCAACATTAGAACCCATTATGCGAGAGAAAGCAAACAAACGCGTAGAATTAACCGGACATTGGGGTCTTAGCTTGTCTGCTCAGGACAAAGCAGACTTAAAAGCTTTTTTATTAAGTTTGTCAGATTCCAGTTTTGTGCAATAGTTTATTTCTTTAGATAACATACTATTTAATTATGGAAGTCCTTGTAACTTAGCATTGTAATCTTTTGCTTTATCTGATTGCCCAAGATTGTTGTATGTAATAGCTATATTTTGCAGCGCAGATTTATTTGTTGGATCAAATGCCAAAGCTTTCTTGTAGTTTTCTATCGCTTTGTTATATTGCTTTAGAACAGCATAACAATTTCCGGTATTGTTATATGCGTTAACAGAAGTCAATATAGCTGCATCCAGTTTTTCTACCTTGTTGTACGTGGCAATAGCTGTAACATAATCACCGTTTTTAGCATAAAAATTTCCCATGTTATACCATGTGTCTGCACTGGTGCTGTCTAACTGCAAGGATTTAGTTAGCGCATTTTTTGCAGTTTGTAAATCATTTAAATCGGAAGCAATCATACCATAAGAATTCCACAGCAATGCGTTGGTATCTGTTATTGCAATACCTGCTTTTGCCACTTCCAGAGCTTTAGATAAGTTGCCGCTATAGTAATAGGCATTGGCACCCATCATGTGAAAATTATCCAGATAAGGTGTTTTCTCCGTGTAATAGTTAATACCGGTTTCATAAGAAGCCAGTGCCTGCGGATAGTCTTTTAATTGGAGATAACAATAGACCAGCAAACTCCATGCACTGAAATTATCCTGTGTAATGGCAAGGCTTTTATTGGTGTAAAAAATTGCTTCTTTACAATATTCCAGTTTCTTTGGATCTCCATCTTTTAACGGAATTATTTTTTTTCCGAACAACACATTACAATAACCGGAAAGATTTCTATAACTGTTTGGATTGTGATCTTTGTCTACAGAAAACAGTGTAAAATTATCTTTCCAATCTAAGTTTCTGGTAAATGTTTTAAGCGAAAAAAGTATCATTATAATCGCTAAAATAATGGTGAATGTCTTGTTTTTTTGCAGCACAGATAGGAAAGAAAAATTGGCATTGGCTGTATACATAGTTGCTTTTTCCAATCCAAGAATGACCGCAATACACAAGCCTAATGAAGGAAGGTACATAAATCGTTCCGCCAGTGTTGCTTCAATAATGACAAAAATATTGGATACAATGGAAAGGGTAATGCCGAAAAATATTATACCGAATGCAATCGCATTTTTCTTTTTCAGGTTGTATAAAGCATATACCGCTAATGAAATGATTACTGACATTGAAATCAAAAAACGGACATCGCTGAACGTGGCAATTGGAATGGTATTTAAAGAGTAATCAAAACTCAACGGATGCGGAAAGAAAAATAACAGGATATAATAACCAACCAAAACAATGGCAGTTGCAAATTGATCGAGCTTATTCTCTGTGCCGACTAATGAATTATTCAGCACACTGACTTCCTGAAAAGTGACCAGTCCACCGATGGCTATGTTACGTAAAATGAAATATAAAGCCACACTAACAGCTACTGCAATTAAAGTAAAAACGTACTTTTTATTGTCGCCTGATTTAGTGAAAAAGAATAAAGATAAAGGAATCGCTGCCGCTAAGGTTACGGTACTTTCTTTAGATAACATCGCCAGGAAAAAACAGAAAGTGCCAAGCAGTAATTGCAGGATATTTTTTCTGGTTGCAAAATTATGAAAGGCAATCAAAGAAAGTATCGCAAACAACAAGCCTAAAATTTCGTCTCTGCTTTTGATATTGGCAATAACTTCCGTGTGCAAAGGATGCGCCATAAACAAAATACAAATAGAAAACAGCAAAAACGAATGTTTATCAGGAAACCATTTGCGCAATAATTTATACAATAAAAATCCTGTCAGTGTATACAGCAGCACATTGATAAGATGCCCTAAAAATGGTTGGTTTGGCGATAGCTGCCATTCTATAGCAAACATGACTACGGATAATGGACGGTACAAGTTTTCCTGCCTGTCCTGCGAGCCTGCACGGTACGCCGTCAGCATGATTTCAGGAATGGCAGAAATTCCTTTGGTGACAAATTTATTTTTCTGCATTACCGTTTCATCATCCAACACATAATCGTGAGTCAACGTATTGGCATACAATAGAAATCCAAATAATGCTATGATAATCGGATACCATTTCTCAAAATTAAATTCTGTGAACGCAACAGCAATTTCCTTTACAGTCTTTGTCTGCACACGTGATGGATTTACTTTTTGTTGTTTTGATGCTTTCGCCATTAACTAAAATTAAAAGATATTTTTTTAAACACATAAAAAAACAGAGGAATGAGTCTTGCAGGTCATCTATTTAATATCAGATAGCCTCAGAAAACAGCGCTATTTATCGAAGATAAATTTCTATGATAAACTTCAGCAACCCGAAATAATCAGATTTGTCTGTCATGCTTTCAGAAACTATGTTCCTATGTGTTTTAATTTTATACTGTTTTATTTATGTTTTTAATTGTTTTCAAATGATGTCCGATATGATACACCGTGAAAAACAATAATTCACGTAAGGTCATTTTCCCAATTAACGGATGTGGAATTAAATAAGTATCTAAGTCTTCTTCTGACCAGCTATCTGTTGCTTTCAGCAACGTATCGCAGGAACCTTTCCAGAATCGCTCCACCAGAAAACGAACGGGCACCAGACTGATTTTCGGCTGAAACGGCAGACTCGCTTTAGCGCCCTGACTCAACGTACGCTGATATTTCCAAACCACTTCATCGTAGTTCCAGCTGACTCTGTTGTTCGTCTTGTAAAGTTGTTTTAAGGCCAATTTCGGCATATTCAAACTCAGCGCCGTAATATTATTCGATATCGTTAAATGATCGATATTTTCTGCAATACTCCATTTGCCGTTCACGCTTTTTTTGAATGTTGCATCATCTACGGTTTTGATATAAGCATTCATTTCTTCGAAAATTGCCGACAATGCATTTTTGATGTCGTCTTTTGTATTCATTTTTGCTATCATTGTGGTGTAAAATAAGTGGAAACTTTTCATACATACAACAAGTTTGTGCAAGTAATTTTGCCGCTGGCATTGCCCAAGACCTATACCTATGCCGTGCCCGCCCATCTGGAAGAACTGATTCAGACCGGAGTCCGCGTGGAAGTACAGTTTGGTAAGCAGAAACTGTACACGGCTATCGTTCATGCAATAATTCAACAGGCACCAACAGAATATATTCCTAAAGAGATTCTGTCTGTGGTGGATGAACAACCTATCGTGACACAGTCGCAGCTGGATTTCTGGCAATGGATCGCATCCTATTATATGTGTACACTCGGCGATGTGATGCAGGCAGCTCTGCCTGCTTTTTTCAAGCTGGATTCGGAAACCTATTTCGTTAAAAATCCGGATAATGAAACCGATATTCTGGACCTGACAGATGATGAATATATGATTGCGGAAGCATTAAATCATCAGGAACAAATTTCCCTGAAAGACATCTTTGATATCTTGCAAAAAAAGAGTGTGAGCAAGCCGGTGAAAAGCTTACTGAGTAAACGCATTATGTATGTGAAAGAAACACTGCATGAAAAATATACACCGAAAACGGAAATGTTTGTGGAGTTAAGTCCGCAATACACAGGGAAAGGTTTACCAATTAAAGAAGTGTTTGATGTCGTAGCTAAATTTCCGAATCAGGAAAATTTACTGCTGGCATATATTGAATTATCCAAAAAAAATAATTCTGTCAGAAGAGCGGAACTGCTTAAGAAAGCTGGCGTTACAGGTGAAGTATTGAAATCTCTAATCAAGAAAGAAATTTTTGTAACGGAAGAAAAAATAGTCGACAGAATTTCTGTAAAGGAAATGGAAGAGCTGAGCCAATATGAATTATCTGCAGAACAAAATGATACCTTAGTTGATATTAAAAAGCATTACGAAGAAAAAGAAGTTGTGTTGCTGCATGGTGTCACCTCTAGCGGAAAAACCTTGTTGTATATTGATTTAATAAAGGAACAAATAGCACAAGGAAAGCAGGTCTTGTATCTCTTGCCGGAAATTGCACTTACGGCGCAACTGGTGCAGCGATTAGAAAAAATATTAGGCAATATCGCTGTGTATCATTCCAAATTCAACAACGCAGAACGCGTAGAAATCTGGAATAAAGTGCTGAAGAATGAAACTAAAATCATACTTGGTGCA
>JBIKPT010000089.1:0-11225 GCA_044357355.1 Chitinophagales bacterium | reverse complement strand
AATTACTAAAGAAGTAAACTGGAACAACGTAAATAAACTTCGTTTGAAAGAAGTTTGGTTCTTCAATAAGCAAACTTCTACAATGGAAGTTCGTATTATGGGAATTTGCCCTTTGTATGATAACTACGATCCTACAACCGGTGATTTCCGTGGTGAGGTTCCGGTATTTTGGGTGTATTTCCCAAGCTTACGTCAGACATTAGTAAACTCTACAGCTTATAATCCTTTCCCGAATGGTGTTCGTTTAAACTGGGATCAGGTATATGCTTTACGTTTATTCGGTAGCTACATTTATAAAGTGGATAACGTACAGGATTTCCGTATTAAGGATTACAAATCCGGAATTGATATCTTATATGAATCAGAAGCTAAGAAACAAGAATTGTTCAATTTTGAACATGATCTTTGGGAATACTAAAATGTTTTAGCATATAAAAAAATGGATAGCAATTTGCTATCCGTTTTTTGTTTTATAGAATTCAACTACCAGTTTAGCCTTTGCTTTTCCAATCACTTTTTCTAAATCTTCCTGCGATTTTTGTGCAATATTTTTTACAGAATTAAATTCCTGTAATAATTTATTAGCCATCGTTTCACCAATTCCTTTTATTTCACTTAGTTCTGTTTTTAGGGTGTTCTTGTCGCGTTTGTTTCTGTGAAAGGTGATACCAAAACGGTGTGCTTCATTCCGGATTTGCTGTATAACTTTCAGCGTCTCTGACTTTCTGCTGATGTGCAATGGATACGAATCATTCGGATGATAAATTTCTTCTAATCGTTTTGCAATGGAAATCACTTGTACCTGATGTTCCAGTTTTAAATTGTAAATGCTTTCCATAGCAGCACTCAATTGCCCTTTTCCGCCATCAATTACAATCAGATTGGGTAATGCTTGTTGCTCTATTATCATTCGGTGGTAGCGACGAAAGACAATTTCTTTCATCGTATCAAAATCGTTGGCACCGATAACCGTCTTTACATTGAAATGCCGGTAATCTTTTTTACTGGGTTTTGTATTCTTAAATACTACACAAGCAGAAACGGCATTCGTTCCCTGAAAATTAGAATTATCAAAACATTCTATATGCACAGGAAGTTCTCTGAGTTTCAATTCTTCTTTCATTAGTTGTAGTACTCGCTCCGTAGTATCCGGTTTTGTTTTTTCTTTTCCTTTCTGCTTTTGATATAATGCGTTGCGTTGCGCCAGTTCGACGATGTGTTTTTTATCACCTATTTTTGGAACACTGATATCAATAAATTCATGTTCCGATTTTACTTCAAAAGGCAATAAAACAATAGATTTTTCAGTCGTTTGTCCTAAAGTGTCCGTAACAGCAAACTGCATAAGCTCTTCTTTAGTTTCATCCAGTTGTTTTTGTAGCGTTATAGATTTTGTTTTTATAATCGTTCCTTCATAAACATACATGTAATTGATGTGGGCTTTTTTCTCATCTTCTGTAAATCCAAACACGTGAAAATTTCCCAAACCCGGATTTACGACTGTTGAATCTGTGACGTACTCTTTCAGCGATTGCAATTTTATTTTTATAATTTCAGCATTTTCAAATTCGAGTTTATCTGCAAACTCCTGCATTTGTTGTTTTAATACGCCACGCAATTCCTGTAGTCTGCCTTTTACTATCTTTCGAATTTGTTCTATGTTATTGTCGTAATTTTCTTTGGATTGAAATCCTACACAAGGTGCTAGGCAGTTGCCAATATGATATTCCAGACAAACTTTGAATTTTTTTGCCTGAATATTTTTTTCATTTAACGGCAGGGAACAACTTCTGATGGGATATAATTTTTTTATCAGTTCAAGAATAGCGCGAACATGGTTGACGGATGTATAGGGTCCAAAATATTCGGCACCATCGTTTTCATATTTTCTTGTAAAATAAATTCTTGGAAATGGTTCATTCACAATCTTAATATAAGGATACGATTTATCATCTTTAAGACTGATGTTGTATTTTGGTTGTAACTCTTTAATGAGCGCATTTTCGAGTAATAAGGCATCGCGTTCAGTTGAAACAATCGAATATTCGATATTGTAAATTTTACGAACCATTAACTGAATGCGAAACGAATGGTCTTTATTGATAAAATAAGAAGAAACCCTGTTTTTTAAATTCTTTGCTTTGCCAATATATAACAGTTTCCCGTCTTTATCATAATACCGATAAACACCGGGCTGTTTCGGAAGGTTTTTGATGATAGGTGACAATGGATGCTGCTCCTGCATAGAATACAAATATAAACGTTTGGTTTGATGTAATAAACGTACAATGTTGCAGATAGTTTTTTATATTTAATTGATAAAGGTTTCAGAGATCAGAAAGTATTGGTTGGTATTGGCTTCGATGTTATATATAGCCTATATATCAATGATGTGGAAATGGGGTCATCAAGGTGATATGACGTATTGGCTGAATTGGTCAAAGTAAATTTACCATCACGGCTTCTCCAATGTGTACAACAGCGACTGTAACTATCTTCCGGCATATTTATACATTTTATATTTCCATACTAAAATTCAAGGAAATCTGACGGATATTCAGGATAATCTCTATACAATAAAATATTACACATTTATTTTGACATGCTGGGCGCTTTTGCTGCAGTATGGTTTGTAAAAGACGAAATTAAAAGAATTTTTTTCTTCCTGACTTTGTTGCTTAATGTTGCCTATATCTATAATGCCGTAATGTGGGCGCAGGTAGATGCTATTTATACCTTCTTTGGTTTTACGGCAATTATTGCAGCCTTAGAAAGAAAAACTATTTTGAGTATCTTATTATTATGGATAGCTTTGAATTTTAAACTCCAGGTACTCGTTTTTATTCCGGTTGTTGGTTTATTGTTATTGCCACAGATACTAACAAAGACTGGTTTTAAAAAAGCATTAGTTGCATTCTTAATAGTTGTTATCATGCAATCAATAGCGCTAATGCCTTTTATACTTAAAGGAAATTTACATCAGGTTTATTTTGTGATTACGGATTCCGTAGGGCATTATCCGTATCCGACAGTTGGTGCATTTAACCTATAGTCTTTAGTATTGCCAAATATATCCATTGAAGGAATGTATGCTTTATCAGACTCTTTGAAGGTTGGATTCCTGTCATACCAGCAAATAGGAAATTTGTTGTTTTTTATAATGACATTTATTGCAGTTTTTCCATTAATGAAATATTTATACAGGAAGTATATTGTTCGGGAAGCCATTTCATTTCAATTGCAGACGTATTTTTAACAGCAGTAATAATTGCCTTAAATTTTTATTTTTTCAATACACAAATGCATGAAAGATATGCGCATCCTGCAATAATTTCAATTGCTGCATTTGCATTTATTTCAAAAAAATCTTTCCTTTTATTCTGGCTTCTGTTGCTTATTTTTTAAACCTAGAGCGCATCTGCTGGTACCTGAATTTGCATAATGAAACGTATATGAATTCATTTATGTTCAATCCAAAGTTAGTAGCAACTCTATACCTGATTCTTATCGGAATGTTGTTTTATTTACTGTATTCTAAACAAGATGATGCAACTGAAATGATAGAATTGAAATTACATTAATATTCCTGCTATCGTTGCGGATAGGTAAGAAGCTAAGGTTCCGCACAAAAGTGCTTTCATTCCGAGTTTTGCCAAATCAGCTCTTCGTTCAGGAGCCAGCTCGCCAATGCCGCCAATTTGCATACCAACTGAACTGAAATTTGCAAAGCCGCAAATAGCAACACTGGCTATTAATAACCCTTTATCTGTAACCGGTGTGAGTCCGTTTTTAGTCATGTTTAAAAAGGCAATAAATTCATTGATCGTTAATTTTTGTCCCATTAATGTAGCCACAGTACTAACATCCTGTGAAGGCACACCCATGCACCATGCTAACGGATAAAATATCTTGCCGAAAATCCAATCGAGTGTAAGTGTAAAAGGCAGGTTTGACCAGTAACCAAATTTTCCAAGGATATAATTGATCAATGCAATTAATGCAACAAATCCAATAATCATGGCTATTACATTCACCGAGATTTTC
Organism: Chitinophagales bacterium; assembly: GCA_044357355.1. Taxonomy (GTDB): domain Bacteria; phylum Bacteroidota; class Bacteroidia; order Chitinophagales; family JADIYW01; genus JADJSS01. The sequence goes on along the minus strand of JBIKPT010000089.1, from coordinate 7,181 downwards.
ATACCATCGCTGGCACCATGACTGATGGCATCAATGATATTTGTGTAAGGTGTTTTAACTTCCAGTTTTACATTTCCCATGGTTTTGCTTTCTTCCGTTTCAGGAAAAACTATTTTAGAGATGACCAATGCACCCGGTGCCGCCATAATGCTGGCCGCTAATAAGTATTCCACCTTTGCACCAAATCCAACATAAACCACCAGAATTCCACCGGCTATGCAAGCCAAACTTCCCGACATACTCGCCAGCAATTCACTCATCGTCATCGTTGATAAATAGGGACGAATCATTACCTGCGCTTCCACTTGTCCGACAAATGCACTGGCAACATTGCTCAATGCTTCCGCACCGGACACGCGCATAATAAAGTTCATTGCCTTTGCGATGATGGCAACGATGCGTTGCATAATTCCAAAATGATAAAATATTGCCACTAAAACACAGACCAGAATAATGGTTGCCAGGACACTGAATCCGAATATAAAAACACCATCTGTGCTATAAGGTACACTGCCGCCTTGAAAATTGTCAGCCATCAGACCGCCATATACAAATGCAGCGCCCTGGTGTGCAAATGCTTCTATATGTGTCATGATTTTTCCTAAAGACTGGAAGAAATTTTTTACAGGTTCTACTTTTAGTATAAGTACAGCAATAGTCGTTTGCAATAGCAAGCCGCTTATTACCAGTCTGTAGTTAATTCTTTTCTTGTTATTAGAAAATAAGAAGGCAATGCCGAGTATGACCAAAATGCCGATTAATCCCTGAAATCTTTCCATAAATAAAGTGTATTTAACAAATATACCTTTTCTGGTATTGCTTAGATATTGTTTTAGGTAGAAAATATCAACAGTTTCGGAAAGTTATCAGATTAGTTTTTACTTAGTTCACGACTGCGCAGAAATGCATCTTCCATGCCTTTCTGTATATTTAAACTAACGGATGCCTGATTAAAATGACGAACCGCAGCTTCCGTGGTGCCGCCTTTTGAAGAAACTTTATCAATCCATTCTTTACAGGATAAATCATTGACTTTATAGAGTTCCACTGCGCCTAGAAAAGTTTGTTCCACCATTTTAGAAGCTTCCGTATGGGTAAAACCCATTTCCATGGTTTTTTGTATCATGGCATCCATAAAATAAAAAACATAAGCCGGACCGCTGCCGGAAACTGCTGTTATGGCATTTAACTGGTCTTCATCATAAAGCTGAATCGTTACGCCGGTTGTTTCCAGAAGTTTACGTACAAAATCAGCATCACGTTGTGGAATGCTATTGGAAACCATAAACCCGGTAACACCCATGCCTATCTGACAAGGTAAATTTGGCATACAGCGTATTACTTTATTCGTTCCCAAATTTTCTTCTACATCAGCAATTCTTACACCAGCCATTATCGTTAAGACAATATGCTTGTCGGTGATGTAAGGTTTTAACTTAGGGTATACAGAATAAGCATCTTGTGGTTTAGTGGCCAGAATAATTAATTCTTTTTCTGAAATAAAATCACCGAATTCGTTATACACCTGACCAAGTTTCATGCGGTTTAACTCCATTATCTGAGCATGATCTTTTTCAATTACAGTCAACTGTTTGTGAGTTAGTATTTTTGCATTCAGGAAACTTTCGGCAAAACTTCTTCCCATATTTCCACCGCCAATAATTAGTACATTCATTTTGTAAAAATAGTATTTAGTCGTGAGTCGTGAGTCTTAAGTTCTGAGTTTTTTGTATTTTTATTTTATGATCTACCTGATTTTATATGTAATAAGTGGTATAGTCACTATTGTCGCTGAACATACAGAACTAAGAATGTTGATGTATGCTTCAAAAGTGTTGCTGATGCCATTGCTGGCGCTTTATTTTTATCAGCAATGTAAGCAAATCAAAAATTACAAGTTTATTTACCTGGCATTGTTTTTTTCCTGGTGGGGTGATATTTTTCTGATGTTTCCGAGAAATGAAGCATCACCGAATGCAAAACTGCTGTTTGTTAGCGGGTTGGTTTCGTTCCTTATCGGTCATTTTAATTATATCATTCATTTTATTAAAGAAATGAAGTCGACTACAAAAGTTACGGTTATCGTGGAAAAGCCATATCTGGTACTTCCATATTTATTATTTATTTTTTTATTTCTACGCTTGATGTATCCAACGTTAGGTACTATGAAAATTCCGGTAACTTTTTATGGAATAGTCATTACAAGTATGATACTGATGGCTTTTAACAGAAAAAATATAGTTAATTCCACTTCATTCTATCTTGTATTTGCAGGTGCACTCTTATTTGTTTTTTCAGATTCTTGTATTGCTGTCAACTTATTTTACAAGCCATTCGAATTGGCAAGAATGGTAATTATGTCAACGTACATAATTGCACAATTTTTAATAATAAAAGGAATATTGAAAGCCGAAAAACCGGAAGTTTAAAATTCTTCTTCTTTTACCAGTTGTTTGTACACTCTGTTGGAGATACCGATACTAAGTTCATATAAAATAAGAATTGGAGTAGAAATCAGCAACAAGCTGGTGACATCACCTTGTGGTGTAATGATGGCTACCACAATTAAAATGGCTACATAAGCTGCTTTTCTTCCGTTACGCATAAAATCTGGTGTAAGAATCCCTAATTTGGTTAACAGAAAAACCAGCATCGGTAACTCAAATAAAATTCCGGTTGGAATAGTCATGGTAATCAGCAACCCGATGTAGCTGTTGATGTCTATCATGTTTTGCACGATAGCAGTAGCCTGATATTGTATTAAAAAGTTTAAAGAAAAGGGCGCAATTACAAAATAACCAAACAAGCAACCAATCGTAAACAGTAAAGAGGTGATGAAAACAATACCTCTAGTGTTTCGAATTTCACGCTCGTGCAAAGCCGGTTTCACAAATCGCCAGACTTCCCAGAAAATATATGGAAAAGCTGCAATGGCACCAACATATAACGACATCTGAATATGCAGCATAAATTGCCCTGTGATGTCTGTATTGATGAATATAAATTTTGCATCTTTTATGCATAAACCCTGAAAATAAGTTGCCTGCGCATCTAACCAGCAAAATAATCGGTTGGTTGGAAAATCAGCGCGTGTTGGGCCAAACAACAGAAAATCAAAAATGAACTTTTTCTGTGTAAAAGCAATAAAGGAAAGCGCAACTACAGCAATGGCAGAACGCATAATATGCCAACGAAGTGCTTCAATATGGTCGAAGAAACCCATTTCCTTTTTTTGTGTGCTGTCGTTTATTTTACCCATTTTATCAACAGCAAAAATAAAGGTTTAAACGTCAACGAAATATTAATTTTAGTGAAGAATCATAAGTCATCCACGATTGGTTATTGATACATAAGTCAACATTAAGAGTAGAAACAGAATTCTATTCACCATTGACTAAGTTCAGCAACTTATCAACTTTCGGTGCCAGGATGATTTCCGTTCTTCGGTTTGCGGCTCTGCCTTCCGGTGTGCTGTTGGTCTCTTTTGGATAAAACTCACCACGACCAGATGCAACTACCTGCATAGAACTTACTTTGTATTTGTCTGTAAGGATATGTAAAACACTGCTGGAACGCATTAAGCTCAAATCCCAATTATCTTTGATTAAGCCACCGTTTGAACCAAATGGCACATTATCTGTGTGGCCTTCAATATAGACCAGAATATCCGGATTTTTTTTGATGACATCTGATAGTTTTCCCAAAGCATCGACACCTTTATTTTCTACGCTGGTAGAGCCGGATTTGAATAATAATTTATCCGACATGGAAACGTACACTTTTCCATCTTTCGTATATACACTTAATTCACCGGCAGAAAAATCAGTCAACGCTTTTTTTATGGCATCACGTAATGCATCAGCCTTGGTTTTTTGCTCCGTCAGCAAGGTGTTTAGCTCCTGTATCTTTGCTTCTCTAGCCAATAAATCAGCATTTGCTTTTTTTAAATCTGCCTCTTTTTGTTGTAAAGCAATTTTCTGCTTTTCCAGATCCATTTGCATTTGCAATAAATCAGCATTGGTTCTTTGATCTTTGTCGCCTGCGGTTTTTAATTTCTGCAAATATTCTTGCTGTGTTTTGGTAAAGAGTGCTGACTGGTCGTCTATTTCTTTTTGCATAGATTCAATTAAATCTGCTAATTCAACGGAATCAGCTTTCATTTTTTCCAACTGGTCCAGCAGGCTCGTATTTTTAGTGATACAATCTGATTTTAAAGAATCATAGCTTTGTGTTAAAAATTTATTTTTAATTGCTTCATTCAGGTAGTCGTTTAACGCCTTGTCGTATTCTTTTTGAGTAACACAATTGCTAAACAAAAGAACTGCTACTATGGAAATAAGATATTTTTTCATTTTTTTCATTTAATGTTAAATTTTAGTCTTGCGAATATTTAGAAAAAGTTTGCAAATAACTCTTTTAGGTAACCAGAAACTTTTTTGCTCATTTCGTTAAAAGTTACTGTTACAAATATCCGTTTTCTATTTTCCATTTTAGATTCTATCTTTACACAAATGTCTAAAACCAAGTCTATATTTATTTGTCAGAATTGTGGCACAAATTCGCCTAAATGGATGGGAAAATGCAATAATTGCGGTGAATGGAATACGTTTGTAGAAGAAATTGTTGAAACTAAATCAGCCGGAAATAAGCCTGTTGTCACAAAGACAAAACCTCAGTTGTTGCAGGAAATTTCTAACGAAAACCGTCAGCGAATTATCACATCCGATTCAGAATTAAACCGTGTGCTGGGTGGCGGCATCGTGCCAGGTTCATTGATTTTAATTGGCGGAGAACCCGGTATTGGAAAATCGACGCTTTTATTGCAGGTGGTATTGCAGACAAAAGGCTTGAAGACGTTATATGTTTCCGGTGAAGAAAGCGAACAGCAACTGAAAATGCGGGCAGATCGTATCAAACAAACCAATTCCGAAATTTTTGTTTACACAGAAACTTCCGTAGAATCTATCATGCAACAAATAGAAGCGGTGCAGCCACAATTGCTCGTGATAGATTCCATTCAAACATTGGAAACATCGCTGATTGAATCTGCTGCAGGAAGCGTTTCGCAAATTCGCGAAGCCACGCATGTCATTCAGCAGTATGCAAAACGAAATAATTTACCGGTTTTTATTGTAGGTCATATTACGAAAGAAGGCACAATAGCAGGACCAAAATTGCTGGAACACATGGTAGACACGGTGCTGCAGTTTGAAGGCGATAGAAATTATAATTATCGGATTTTGCGCACGCAAAAAAACAGATTTGGTTCTACGGCTGAATTAGGTATTTACGAAATGCGTGGCGATGGTATGCGTGCCGTAACGAATCCGTCTGAATTATTAATTACGCAGCGCGACGAGCAGGTGAGTGGTGTGGCAATTGCCGTCACCATGGAAGGCATGCGTGCATTGCTGGTAGAAGTGCAGGCGTTGGTTTCGCCGGCAGTGTATGGCACACCGCAACGAAGTTCTACCGGATATGATTTGCGCCGACTCGGAATGTTGTTAGCCGTACTGGATAAACGCTGTGGTTTTCGGTTTGGTGCAAAAGATGTGTTCCTGAATATTGCCGGCGGTTTGCGCGTCGAAGATCCTGCGGTGGATTTGGCAGTAGTGGCAGCCTTGTTGTCTTCGTACGAAGATGTGGCGATTAGTAATAAATTTTCTTTTTCCGGAGAAGTAGGGTTGAGCGGAGAAATACGTGCGGTGAATAAAGTGGAACAGCGCGTGGCAGAAGCGGGAAAATTAGGCTATGAAAAAATATTTATTTCAAAATATAACCAGAAAGCCAGCAGCAACGAAGCAGAAATTAATTTAGTAAAAACGGTTGCTGAGTTTTATAAGAAGTTGTTTTAGGGTTTAGGATAAGAATTTCTTAAGTTTCAATTTTATCTCTCTGCCATTTATCATTTATAGATTTCCTATATGCATATTCACCCAATCCTAAGTTAAAAAGTTCATTTAGTGAATTATCTATTTCAATAATATCTTTAAGACAAGCTATTTTTACATCTTCATTATTATCAGTTGTGCCGCACACAAACTGCCAATCGCCATTTTGTTCATGATATACATAAAGAATTGGTTTCTCTAATTCAATAATATACTTAGTTGTATAAATTGCTAAATTTTCTTTTTCTAAAAATTTAAAATCCATATTTCTATCAAGTATAGGTTGCCTTATATCTAAGTCTTCATCATCACCTTTATTCCATAGAAAGTCACCATTTTTATTTGGCCAAACAAGCTGATAGGCTTCAAAATCTTTTCCATTATTAAACCAAATGCCATAACCTAAATAATCTGAATAATTGTCTTTGTGAATCTTAATAAACATACAATTATATCCATTTAAAAAATCATCATATTCTTTGTTTAGGGTGATATTATGACCATTTTTAATTAAGGCACCAGCTATATTTAATAATTCGCCCATTAATTTAGTGCTTAAACCAAGAATAATTAATTCTGGATGATTATAAGTTTTTGTTAATCCAATTGTATATGCAAAACTTGGACTATAACCATCAGATTCAATTGTTGAAATTTGCCAACCATATTTAGCGATTGTATCAACAATAAATTTTTCAGCTTCGTTATCGTGTTGTTCGTGCGACATTTATTTTTTAGTAAATTCTTTAAAAAGTCTACTTTTTCTTGCCAAATATACATTCTATTTCCAAATATTTTTTATCTTAACATCATGTTCGCCAAATTACTTGAATATCCACTCGATTTTTATCGCTTGTTTTATCCGAAATTATGCGGTGCTTGTGATGTGCCGCTGGCAAAAGGTGAAGCTCATTTATGCTTTAATTGCAGATTGGAAATGCCATTTACCAACTTCGAATCCTTCAGAGAGAATCCTGTAGAAAAGATGTTTAACGGTAGGGTTCATCTGGAATTTGCTACATCTTTATTTTTTTTTACAAAAGGAGAAAAAGTGCAGAACATTATGCACAATATAAAATACAACGAACAAAAAGAGCTGGCAATTTACCTTGGACGAATTTTTGGTGAACGTTTACAAAATATTCCATACATGAATGACGTTACTACTATAATTCCGGTGCCTTTGCATCCTAAAAAACAACAATTGCGTGGCTATAACCAAACGGAGTTATTTGCGGAAGGTATGAGTGAAGTTTTAAATTTAGATGTAATTACGAATGCGGTGATTAG
>JBIKPT010000245.1:0-3258 GCA_044357355.1 Chitinophagales bacterium | reverse complement strand
TCATTTAGCTGGTGGTTTTTTTGCGGATTTTGATATCTGGGTTGAACAGCAGCAATATTGGTAAGCAATCCGCTAATTCCCATAAAACTACTCATCAAATCTCCGGCAAACACTCCAAATCCGGGAATATCCAGACACAAAGGCTGGTAGTCCCGAAATACTACTTTCAAAATGTCATCAGGAATGGCATTTGGCAATACTGTTTTGTGGTTTGAGCCCCAGGCGCCATAACAGTGGAATTTTTCAGGACGGTTATCCGGATGGTTATCCATCATTGGGCGAACCACGCCAGCCATGTAAGCAGTCTGCATTTGGTACGTACCTTTGCCCTGAAAAATGGGTCCTACAATTGGAATAGCTTCCAATATGGTTTTAAAAAATGGAACGGCAATTAAATCAGACATAGGCGCGCCCCAATAAGGCGTTGACAACGTGATGACACCTTGTACGGAATCCCATACATTTTCATTATATAAAGCCCATTCCACATCAAAGCCGCCTTTGCTATGACAAACGGCTATTACTTTATCGGTGTTATAATGTCTGCATGTTGCGCGTATCATTTCGGCAACTACTTTCCCGTTGTCTTCAAAGGCACCGCTAACAGATTGAAAAAAGAATGCCGTTCTGTAGCCAGCGTTATAAGAATTTTCGTACCATTTATTTTTAGCCATAAACCAGGCAAAGCCATTATCAAACCAGCCGTGTATATAAACTACCACAGGTTTATTTTGTGTATTGAGTGGCACTGCGCCAAAAACTACATTATTTAATTTTGCCGGCACTTCATTGCATCTAAGCTCTGAAGGTTTTTTTATTACAGTAGTAGTAATGGTTTGTGCTGAAAGCTGAAATGAAATAGAAAGCGCTAAAAATAAAGTGTATAATATTTTCATTAAACTACATATTTACATAAAGCTACAAAAATCTTATCTATTTTATTTCAGATACTAGTCTAATTTGCCAATTCCTTCGCGCAGCACTGCAGGTTCGTCGCCGGTGCAATCTATTACGGTAGATGGATGATAACCGCCCGCACCGCCATCAATTACGATGTCAACTAAATTTTCGTATCGTTCATAGATGGCGTAAGGATCTGTGATATAATCTATCACATCGTCTTCATGATGCACTGAGGTAGTAATGATGGGATTGCCTAATTCCTGTACAATCATTCTAGCAATTTCATTATCAGGCACACGAATACCAACTGTCTTCTTATTATTCTTAAATAATTTGGGAATGGAATTATTGGCTTTTAAGATAAATGTGAAAGGTCCTGGCAAACTACGTTTCATTAATTTGTAAGTAGGCGTATCCACGCTCAGCGTATAATCGCTGATATGACTTAAATCGTTACAAATAAAAGAGAAGTTCATTTTTTCCACCTTCACTCCTTTTATGCGACAAATTTTCTCTACAGCCTCTTTATTAAAAATATCACAACCTAAACCATAGACAGTATCTGTAGGATAAATTACTAAACCACCATTACGCAGACAATCCACTACTTGTTTCATTTTGCGCATATCGATATTATGTGGAAATATTTCTAGTAGCATAAACTGGTCAATAGTCTGTGGACAATAGTCAATAGTTTTAAAATTAGTGTTTTAGGTTTGAATCTACAATTTATGAGTCAGCAAAAAATAAAAAAGTCGCCACAGGCGACTTTTTTATTTAGGCTGTTGGCATTTATCCCAGACTGTTCATGTCCACAAACTGACAAAGAATGCCACCCATTAAACAAATACAAGCAATCCAGAATCCAGCATGGATAGCTATGTATTTAAAACCTCTGCGCTCAAACAATGCATTGATACCAACAATTGGCAATCCAAATCCAATACCGGTAATAGTACCGTGTAAAGCACCATGTTTAAACGTTCTGAAATCATTAACGTAGGCTGTCATACCTTGCTTCATGAATTCCTGTGTTTCTGCAGACATGAAAACTTTCTGCAACATTCCAAAGAATCCAAACTGGTGAATAACAACAGGCGTTAATACAAATGCGACCAGAAATCCGAAAACAAAAGTAAGTCCGAAAACTAACGGCATATTAAAACCTTCTTTCATTTTTGCTTCTTCAAAGCCACAAAGCTTCATCCAGGCGGTACCAAATACTTTTGGATGGTACTAAATTGCACCCATAAAGAGTGGAACCAATGCCGCAACAGCGGCTACTAAGAAAAAATTAAATTGCATAGCTTTTTTATTTTATTGTCAGCAAATTAGAATAAAATGTTTAATGATGTGTTAAGAAGCTAATTTAAGTTTTCAAAAAAATATTGATAATCAACAGTATATATACTAAAAGCAATCCTTATATGGTATAATTTATAAGTAGATATGTTGAATTGCTGATTTGCAAAATGAAATATTTAAAAACGGTGTTTCAGTAAAAACATGAACTCAAAGTATAAATAAAAACGAGCCGTCAAAAATTGACGACTCGTTTTTTATTATCTGAGATTCCATTTTTCAAGGGAATGACATTTAAAGATTATGCCACCGCTTTCGCTACTAAATCTGCTGCTTCTGATAATAATATAGCTGATTGTACTTTCAAGCCTGCTTCATCAATCATTTTTTTAGCAATATCTGCATTGGTACCTTGTAAACGCACAATGATCGGAATATTGATAGTGCCAATGTTTTTATATGCTTCAATAACACCTTCTGCTACTCTGTCGCAACGAACGATACCGCCAAAAATATTGATTAAGATGGCTTTTACATGCGGATCTTTCATGATGATTCTGAATGCTTTTTCAACGCGTTCTGCATTTGCCGTACCACCAACATCTAAAAAGTTAGCCGGTTCGCCACCGCTTAATTTGATGATGTCCATAGTTGCCATCGCCAATCCGGCACCATTCACCATACAGCCTACATTGCCGTCTAGTTTCACATAATTTAAATCTGCTGCTGCTGCTTCCACTTCTGTCGGATCCTCTTCCAGTAAATCGCGTTGTGCTTCCAGATCTTTATGACGATACAGAGCATTGTCATCCAGATTTACTTTTGCATCTACCGCAATAATTTTATCATCAGATGTTTTTAAAACAGGATTGATTTCAAACATACTGGAATCTGAACCTACGTAAGCATTATACAATCGTTGTACAAAATCTACCATTTCTTTGAAAGCCTGTCCGCTCAATCCTAAATTAAACGCAATACGACGCGCCTGAAACGCCTGTATACCAACGGATGAATCTATCCATTCTTTGTAAATTTTATCCGGTGTATGTT
>JBIKPT010000088.1:0-11316 GCA_044357355.1 Chitinophagales bacterium | reverse complement strand
AGTCCGGAATAGGAATGTTGCTGGTTTATTTTGCTGAGCAATATGCAGTAAATAACGGGTTTCAACTTATAGAATTACATGCACGTGATACGGCAATGGATTTTTATTTAAAGCAGAATTATAAAATAGAAGGAGCTGTTTTTTTAGAAGTTGGTATTCCACATTATAAAATGAAAAAAGTATTAGTGTAATTTATTTTTGAGTACCTATTGCGCTTTTCATTTTTTTTGTACAACTTTAGTCAACATAAAAACCTTACCCAATGATTACTTTATTTTGTTTAGCGTTTGCTAACTTCATTCGTTTACGCTTAAAGCGTAAAAATGACGATGCTTTGTTAAAAGCAATTCCCGCTTATGTTCCCGCAAAACGTTTGCCAAAGCGAAAAAATCCTGTACCGGATTCTATACCGACATTTTATTATTAATACTTAATTCCTACAGCGTATTAATTGAGAAATGGCTAAACGTAATTGTTTAGCCATTCACTATTTAGGTAGTTGCTAACGCAGGCTATTGCTAACGTTGATTACTTCATCTGCGAATGGTTTGAGGTAGGCTGGTGTACTGCTGGGTGCATTGTCAAACGTCCAGGTGAAAATTCTTCCGTTTAGTTTTATTTCTGCATACCATAAATCCGGACTGCCTGAGTTTAAATCAATAAAAATAGTTTTGTTCGTTTTGGTTAAAGCAGTAGGTACTTTATTCAGTAAATCTTTAGCCAGCAGAAATTGGTCATTAGATAAAGCAGACGTGAAAGCAGACAGATTTCTGTTCGAGAAATATTTTGCAGTTTCATCTTCTGCTAATTTTGTATTGTCCAGATAATATACAAACCTGCACCCGTCATCACAATTTCCCTGAATGGCACCGAATACAATATAGTCAGGCTGTACAAATTCTTCTTTCTTACACGAAGAGAACAGCATTACAAACAGTATAAAAATTAAGTGTTTCATATTAACTAAGTAATTTAATACTAATTTTTGTGATTTTTGTTACGTTGTCAATTTTTATAGTTCTGTGAAATTCGTATTTCAGTATCCATCCGTCCGGAATACTGATTTTGTATTTAATTTTATCATTAATCATAAACAAATCATCTTTTTCCAGAAAGTCCGTTTCCATTTTTTTGCCGCTTAGTTTTTTCAGTATTTCCAGAATATTTTTTTGGGCTTTTTCCTTATCTATAGATTGATTGATGGAGATATAGGAAATTTCATCAGCAGTATTAATACTGTCAAGTTTGACTGCGAGTTTTGCCGGAAAAGGTTCGCCGCCATATGCATTTGGCAATGTTGTTTCAAAATAATATGGATTGTTCCTGAAGAACTCGATTCCGTATAAATAATGATAGGTGTTTACATATTTATTAAAGAAATTTTCAATGCCTTGTTGGGTCTGATAAAGTTCTTTCAGTTGTTTGAGAATTTTGAACAGCTCTTCATTTTTCTTTTCTCTCTTTATGGCTTCATCAACTGCATAGCCGAAGGCTTTGCTTAGTTTTTCCCAGTTTTCTATTTGATTGAAGGCACCGGTTTCAGAAGTTGAGTAAATTAGTTTAAGATTGCCGAATTTCTTGTTGAGCTTTTCAGATATTTTTTGGGTAATCTCGTCATCCGTGTCCGTAGAGGAATGACCGAGATATTCCCATTCGATGGTATAACTTTTTTCAGTTTCTTCTTTTACCAGAAAATTAATGGTGTCTATTTCTGTTTTACTTTCGCTGAGACTATCGTCAGTAAACGTTGACGTTTCTTCTTTGATTTCATAATTTTTTAAATCACCTTGTTTCCAATAAGACACAAGTGTGGTGCTGGTATCGGTATACCTGTTTTGTGCCAAACCGGAATGAAAAAATGATAGTAGCAGTAAGATGATGACAACTCTCATAATTAATAATTGGGATTTTGTCTGAATTTTCTTGCAAGCGTACTCAGGGCATCCTGTACTAATTTTGTATTTACCTGATTTATAATGAACCCTGTGTAAGGAATATAGGGCTCGAACTCTATAATATAATCCAGTCTTGTTTTTGAAGGCGAAAGCTCTGTGAAATTCATTTTACCAACATGATTTTTCAACGGACTTCCGAAAGTAATTTTATATTCCAGATATTTGGATTCAATATATTGTGTGACTGTTTCCTGGAAAAAAATGGGAAAACTGATAATTAATCTGGATGAACCAACATCATTGCAATTTGCAGGATTGGGTGAGTCGATAATCCTTTTTATAAACCCCGGATAAATTTCACTCAGACGATTGTGATCGCTGAAGAAGGCGAATACATTTTTTACAGGCGCATCAAAATCCTGCAAAAAGTGCAATTTTTGTTTTTCATTATCTGTGCGTAACCCTAACATTAATTGTATTTTGACGCTAATTTTTTTAATCCGCTTTTTATGGTATTTTCCAGTAAAAATTTGACTATTGGGTCAATAAAACCAAACTTACTTTCTATATCTATAGTGTAATTTAAAACTGTTTTTCCTGCAGATGGTGTAGTAAATTCCAGTCTTCCCAAATGATAATTAATCGGTACTTTATTGGAGATTTGATATTCAATCAAATCAGGTGCCTCAAATTTTGTAACAGTTTCCTGTAATAGTTCAATTCCTATACCGATGCTTCTGACAGAACCTAATCCATTTGGGTTGTCTCCGTCGGCATCTTTTATGCGTTTTATTTGTGCTCCCAGAATACTGCTCAGGTTATTATGATCGCTCAGGTAATCGAATATTTCTTTTTTAGGTGCATTAAATGCCTGTGTAATGGAGATGTGTTGCATGTTTTTTTTATAAAAATACTATTATTTTTATTCTTTTCATTGCTATGTTGCAGAATGAATTCGCGGATCCGGTCTGGTTTTAAAATTAAAACAAAAATTAATCATTCCTACAACCTGCTATTTATTTTTGTTCTTTTAAGCATTACAATTAGTTTATATCGAACTTCTTTTTGAGTGCTTCAATTTGTGTTAGCAACCTGTTTTTATCCGGAAACTTAGTTGCTTTAACCAGCTCTTCTGTTTGTGTAATAAAGTATTTTCTGTAATAGATATTTGATTCATCCAGCACTTCTGTGTCTGCTTCTATGTTTTTAAAATCATCTAAAATGGTTGTGGCGGCTTTATCCAATAATTTCAGTTCTACCAGTAGTTTCACTTGCAGTAATGCCAGATAATAACTGATATGCGTAGTGTTGAAATAGAATATTTCTTCGTGTTTAATATACATATCTCTGGCTGTCTGCAGTTGATTTTCCTCAACAAGAGAACTGATGTATAACATTAACTGACTGGCATATTGAAGATATAATAATTCAATAGCTTTAGCATTTGTTTTTAATGCTGGATGTTTACTGTTTATTCTAAAATCACCTTTTTCTAAAAACAAGCGCACACTGTTGGTGTCTACCGTATTGTATCCGTGATAGCCGTAGGTTTTTGCCGATATATTAATTGGATATTCACCCGGACGTGAATTATTTAAGATTTCTGCAGCCATACCTTTGTTGTTTGTGTACGGATAAAAAATATCCTGCATGATAGATTCAACGGTGTTGCCGTAATAGACAGGTCTTTTATTCAGGTTGTTGGTGATGATAAATAATTCGGCCAAATCACTTAAGTACAAATAATCAGGCAGCTTAATTTTTTTAGGATCCAGCGTTTGAACAATACATTTATAACCCGGAAACATTGGAACCGATAAATCTATATCGCTACAATTTAAAGCGGATTCTAGTAGCTTTTCGTATAACTCGTGAAAATAAAAGCTGGAATCTCTTTCTGATTTATCTGTCAGATAAATGTAGTCTGCATTTGTACAGCAATAATAAGTTTCAAAATCATCTCGCATAATATTCGGATGCTTTTTCTGATAATAATTGAGATAAGCAGGAAGCTGCAATTGACCGACATTTAAAATGGTGACATCTTTTCTGAAACCGAGTTTTTCCTGAACATAAATTAAGGGATAAGTATCCATATCACCTTGTGTGAAAAGAATAGCATCTTTCTTTAAAAACTGCAGGTAGTTTTTTGCATATGCAATTACATAATCATCGTATAAAGAATCTACAATGAATGTTTTTGCAAGATCATCAAATCCGCAGTAACTCAAAAAGGTAAAGGTATAGATGTATTCGCCGGAAAGCTTTGTTTGTATGTCGCCTACAAGCGTTTGAAATGACGGATTTTTTTCTTTTAATTGTTTGAATACTTCAATTCCTTTTTTCGTATACCATGCAAATTTTTCAGCTCGTTCGAGGTCTGGCAATGCACATCTGTCTGATGGTTTTCGTCTGGTTTTTTCAATGTCAGATGCACTATCATAAACAGCCCAAAGATAACCCATAGCATAATTAGAATAGGCTCTTGCCAGACTTTCTAATTCTTGTTCGGATAGTTCTTTTTTGTTTTCCAATTCTTTTATGATGTCAATATCCCAATTTATATAACCGGCATAAATACAACGAGCATAATTGTAATCACTAAAGGAAGAAACATACTTTGAACGTTCGTCTTCGATGTTTACGGTGTATTTGTCACTTTCTTCCATCAAGTTAAAATTCAGAGGCAGATATCTTTGATTTTTGTTCGACCAGAATAATTGAAAATCCCTTTCTTTTTGTGCTTCTACTAAATAATAATATTTATAAACGAACCAGCCTTCCTTCTTTTTGGCAAAATTGATTCTATATTGTTCTTCATCACTTACAGGAAACTGATAGGTCGTGATAAATTTTTCCGTTACTTCTTTATAATCAGGATTTTTAGAATATCCGAAGCAACTTGAACAAAGCAGAAAAATTAAAATAGAAAGTTGTTTCATCGTTTTTGTTTGGTAGTTGGATTATAAATCTAAATATTTTTTCTAAGATATACTTACTCCATTTCAACTACCAGGGACTTATCATTCGTTAATTAAAATATAGAACGCTACAAGATTCATTTTCTTTTGTTAATTTAACGTAAATTTAAGTATGCCAAAAAGTAAAGTGCTTCAGAAGATAGAGTCGCTCGACCCCAAAAAGGATGCATGGGAAATTGTGCAACTGACCGTATTTTATGAGTTTCCCTGGGATTTTAACAGAGCATTGGAATTGGCGTTATATAAAACATATGCGGTTCCTTCTATTTCTAAAATCTTGCATCAATCCAAAGAGTTTGAAAAACATACACAGAAACGATACGACGATACTGATTTAATTTTGAGTGAAATTATTGAGAACGGCATTAAAGAGGGTCGAGGCTTACAGGCTTTACAACAAATGAATTGGATACATTCTAATTATAAAATTTCCAACGAAGATTATTTGTATGTGTTGTCCACTTTCATTTTTGACACATCCAAATGGATTAATAAATATGGATACAGAAAGCTGACACAAAATGAAGAACTTGCCGGTTTTTATGTATGGAAAGATATTGGAGAAAAAATGAACATTAAAGATATTCCTGATTCTATCATTGAATTTAAAAAATACTATGATGATTACGAAAAGGAACATTTTCAATATGCGGAAACAAATGCCAAAGTAGCGCGCTTTACGGAAGATTTGATGTTGGGCTGGTATATGCCTAAGTATATGTTCAATGCTGCCCGTCCATTTCTGCATGCTGTAATGGAATCGCATTTATTGAAAGCTTTTAATCACAAAGAACCGAGTGCAGCTATGCGTGCACTGGCAACAAATGCCTTGCGTGCCAGAAGCAAAGCGGCTAGTTTAATTCCGCGAACAACACCATACATTCGTACAAGAGACCACAAACACAAAGCTTATCCAAACGGATATCAATTGGAAGAGTTAGGACCTGCTAAATTAATGAACTCACCAAAATGTCCTTTTCATAAAATGAAAGACACTTTAAAGAATGCAGTTTAAGTGCATTTTCAGGAATATTCGTTTTTATAAACTACAGCATTTTATACAGTCTCTGAAAAAATAATTTATCTTAGTTGAATGAATGATATTTTAGCCGAACAGCAACTTACACATCAGAAAGTTCCTTTACTCAGAAAGATTGCCTTTGCTATGGGACAAACCGGCTGGAGTCTCGCAGTGTTCGGTTTCACAGAATTAATTTATCAGTTTTATTTGCCACCGGATAATGGCAAACCCATGTTTAAAGCATTTGTATATCAGGGTGCAGTATTTAAGGTTTTTACAATAGTTGGTATTTTGTCAGCTGTCGGTTATATTATCAGTGCGTTTATGGAGCCTATTGTAGGAAGTTTGAGCGACAGAAGTACCTTTAAATTCGGAAAAAGAAAAACATTTATGGCGGCGTCTGTTGTGCCATTCGCGCTGGTTTCTGCTGCTGTTTTTTTTCCATTGAAAGACGGATTACATTCGCTGAATACCATCTGGCTTTCCATTACGGTAATTGCTGCATTCATCATTAAATGCTTTTACACCACACCGTATAATGCGATGATCAACGAAATTGCAAAAGAAGATAAAGAACGGCTCCATATTGTAATGATGTTATCGATTGCCTATGCATTAGGAATTGGTGTTGGACAAACAATAAATATTTCCTTGAGTGTTTTTAGCGGCAGCATGTCCAATGAAACTATTTTTCAGTTAAGTGTGCTGGTATATGCCGTGGTGGCAATGCTATTGATGTTGATGCCTGTTTTATTTGTGGAAGATAATTCAGGAAAACACATCACTAAACAGGAACTGAACTACGATAAAAAACACGCGGGAATTTTTGATAATATGCGCGAAGTCTGGAATGACAAAAATTTCAGAGTATTGGTAATTGTTGAACTGATTTATTGGTTTCCGCAAAAGATATTTGTGGTGGCAGTGCCTTATATTGTGGCTGCTCTGTTGCAGCTGGACAATGTGTACACAGCTATTATATTGTATAGTGTAGGATTGGCCTCTTTAGTGATGTATCCGCTGATTGATAAACTGGTGGATAGATTCGGTAAGAAAAAAATTATGCAGTCTGCCTTATTGTGTTTGCTGATTAGTTTCAGTTTTACTGCAACTATTGGATTATATAAAATACCTACGATGGCTTTCGTGGTGGTATATGTTTTAGTGAATACATATCCTACTGCAGTATTGGGAATTTTACCCATGGCACTGGCAGGCGATAATGCAGAACATGATTTCAGGAAAACAGGCATTGCGAAGAATGCTTCCTATTTCGGATTAAAAACTTTTATGATGAAAATTGGTGTAGCCATTACAAGTTTGATTTTTCCGTCTTTATTGCTGTTAGGTAAAACACCGGATAATCCGCTTGGTGTTCGTATGGTAGCTGTTACGTGTGTTGCCAGCAGTTTACTGGCGTTTATGGTGATGCGAAAGTATAAGGATGTTTGACACCATTTTGTCATTCCGAATGAAGTGAGGAATCTTGCATTATAATTCAGAGAATCTAAATTTACAGAAGATTTCTCGTTGTACTCAATATGACATTATACGCCTTTTTTACTCATTTTGATAATCTCATCAAACTCAGCTTTGGTAATGTCGCAAACGGAAAGCCTGCCTTGTTTTACCAGTTTGATTTCTGCTAATTTGGGATTGGCTTTTATGGCTGCCAGCGTAACGGGATTTTTCAGTTTTTCTTTTGGTGCTACGTCTACGCAAACCCAGGCAATTTCCTCTGTCGTCGGGTCTTGGTAAGCTTCTTTTACAATATTCATGATACCAACTACTGCTTTGTCAATATTACTGTGGTAAAACAAAGCTGTATCACCTTTCTTCATGGCGCGCATATTGTTTCGAGCCGTGTAGTTGCGCACACCGTCCCAGTGTTCTTTTCCTTTTTTTACTAAGTCATCATATGAAAAAACATCAGGCTCGGATTTCATTAACCAATATTGCATTATTTAAGATTTAAGATTTAGGAATTAAGAATTCAGATTTAATTTGAGGTACAATTTACACCTTTTTGTAAAAATCTTTAATCCAAAATCTCAAATCATAAATTTTGATCATTCTCGATTCTCCAGTTTTTTCTTAAAAGAATCTCGCATAGCCTGTACATCCCATTTTCTATTAACCATTACTTCATTGCCAACAATTAACTTGAAGTAATAAACGTCATCCGTGTACACGGAAGAGTCGTATTCAAAATTGAGTTTATGTGTGCCGGCCGGTACTTTTTTCTGGTTGAATAATTCCCGAACTAAAATGCCGTTTTTGTCAAACATCGCAATTTGAATATCCTGTGCTTGTGTGAAACTGTACTCGAAATTGCCGCCGACTTTTTCTTTTGGCGGAGCATAATAATTTGTTTTATAATCTTTCTTTGATATTACGGCAAATGTTTTACCCGTTAGCGATGCCATAAACTTTTTTAAATCATTTTCTTCCGTACTGTCCGACGAATAAATAGAATTAATATCGTCATCATCCATCAAACTCCATACCGCATATTGAGCGGCTGTAGTCTGATATTTTTTTTCACTTATAAATTTTGCCAGCTTTTTTAGTTTTTCATTCGCAACGGGTTTGAAGGTGTATACCGTTGATTCATCACCACTGGCGTTATTATGTTCAGTGCACATACCTTTTACAGGAATAGCTTTTTTAGTTTTAGGTTGTAATACAATTAACTCAGTAGACGTCACCACAATGTTTTGTTTGTTGGAATCAGCCGGTATAAACATATCTCCGTTTTCAATTAATATGGAAACGGCAGTGCCTCCATTATTTTCTAATTCAAGTACTACCGGTTCTAAATAGTGTGTGCTGTTTCCATTTCCATGAATACTGGCAGAAATCATGTTGGATTTAATAGCATCATTTAATTTTACTGTATTTGCAGATGCAAATGATAGACCAAGAAAGCCGGTAAAGAAGACAGATATAATAAATGTAGGAAGTTTCATAAGCTGATTTTTAGTTGCTAACGTTAAAAGTAAATGTGTATTGTACAGATTTACAACTATTTTTCATAAATTTACTAAATCTATTTCAAGAACAGATTTAGTAAACCATATTAAAGCAAGCCATGAAAAAAAATCTATTTATTTCACTGTTTTTTTTAATTCTTTTTAATACTGCTTTTTCACAACAAGCCTGCCAGCAAAGAAGATCAGCCCACATTAGATTAGTCGGCGACAGCTGGGTGCATTTTCCGGCTATTTACCAGGCATACGATTCAGCAATGGCAAAATACGGATTCGCTGATTATTTTACCGTTTCTGAAGGCAGTTCACTGATTAGTATGACTGCAGAAACCTGGTGGCAGTTTCCGTTGGCAAGGTTTGCGTTAGAGGCGTCTCTTAATTCGGATGCAGCCAGACCTATTGATATTATTATGGTTTCATTAGGTGGTAACGATGTGGCTTTTAAAATTAGGAAAGGAGATTCTTTAAATGTACTGGATAACAGTTTAAATAAAGCAAAATTATTAATGGATAGCATTTTTGATTTTTTACATCAAAAATATCCGAATGGACAAATCATCTGGCAAAGTTATGAT
This sequence comes from Chitinophagales bacterium, assembly GCA_044357355.1. GTDB lineage: Bacteria > Bacteroidota > Bacteroidia > Chitinophagales > JADIYW01 > JADJSS01. The sequence continues at coordinate 1,854 of JBIKPT010000088.1, read as the reverse complement.
TATACGAATTTTAATGATCCTTGTCTCGATTTTCCTTGGGATCCTTATTGTGATTTGTGGTCGGATAAAGGCAATCCATCTCCATTTGAAATAAATCGTTTCATGGGTTATATTACGAAATATCAGGACTCCGTAATAAGAGATTATCAGAAACCTTATTTGCATTTTTATAATAATTTGGGTTTACAGCAATGGCGTTACGGGCAAGTTGCTCCTTTGCGCTATCCGCCATATGGTACTTATCCGCCGCGTAGTGTTCCTATGCCGGGTGGAAATATTAATTATCCTTCTCCTCATCCGGCAATGGGTTTGTTAGGAATAGATACGTATCACCTTGGACCGCAAAGCTACACCTATCTTGCGGAAGCTTATATGCGACAGTTCATAAGTAATTATTTCAGACGCGACAGAGACACGACTGTCTATTCTATGGGTCAGAATTTTGACGGATGGGCAGATGTAAATAATATAACAGGAACCGGAGATGTTATAGTGGGCAAACGAAATACTTCAACGGATACAAAAGGGATTTTTAGTTTTAATACCTCTTTCATTCCAGATAATAAAAAAATTAAAAAAGCATCTGTTTTCTTTAAATTGAAAACTTTGAAAACAGCTTATCCTTCCGGAGTAAATTTTCCACAGAATTTTTCACTAGATATTAAAAGTGGTGCTTTCGGAAATACGGAAATTGAAGGAAGCGATTATTCTTCAGTTGCTACTTCTACAGATGTTGCTTGTTTTGCAGGAAGATTAATTGGAAATGACTATGCACTCAGAGCAGATTTATTGCCGGAAGCGCTCAATCAAATTAATAAAAATGGGATTACGCAATTTAGGCTGAGTACTTCTGATGAAAATTTGCTTACTTTTTTTAATGGAGATACAACAGCATTTGAAGGTCCGTACCTGGATATTTACTATGATACTACTGCTATTATTTCAGGTGTCATTAACAAACAAAGTGTAAATAATATCCTATCGGTTTTCCCTAATCCGGCCAAAAATGAAATCAATCTGCAGGTAAATAAAGAATGGCTGTACAAAAGTGCTGTAATATCTGTCTGTAATACGCTTGGGGCCGAAGTATATCGTTCAGCCAATGAAAAGATTCTTAATCAGCAGCTGAATTTGGATATAAGCCAACTTGCATCCGGAGGATACTTTATCAGTATCGAAAATGAAGAAAATAAATCGGTTGGAACGTTTATCAAAGTAAAAGAATAGAAATACATTAGTGTATCATTATATTTGTATAACCATCTGGTTATTAGTTATTTAATTTGATATTGTTAAATATAAACTTTCCTTTACCGTTAAGGTTATCCACATACACCATTAAAACACATAACTTCAAAACACTATTCAAAATAATAGTTGTATTTTTGCTCAATAATTTATGATAAATCTATACAAAATGAATAAAAGAAGTACACTCATAGGATTGTTTATGTGTTTTGCAATTTTCAGTATCAAAGCACAAGTATCCGTAACTACCATTTCACAGACCTATACACAGGACTTTAATTCTCTGGCAAGTACTGGTTCTACATCAAGCCTTTTACCAACCGGTTGGAATGTTTCCAGAAATATTTACACAATAGGAAATGGCTCAGCTAATTCCGGTAGTGTATACAGTTACGGAACAACCAGCTCAACTGACAGAGCATTGGGAACCTTGCCTTCAGGCAGTTATAACCCGGTATTGCTAGGTTGTAAATTTGTAAATAATACAGGTGGAGTAATTACAGGTTTGAATATTTCTTACATGGGAGAAATGTGGCGACTTGGTACTAACGGTGCGCCATTGGATACATTGTACTTTCAATATACTACAGAAAATGTAGATTCAAT
>JBIKPT010000087.1:0-11341 GCA_044357355.1 Chitinophagales bacterium | reverse complement strand
ATTTGACAATTGATTTCGTTAAAATATCAATGGCTGTTTCACTTTCCGGCATCGATGAGTGTCCGCCTATTTTATTTACAGAAAACTCCAGCGACAAATAGCCTTTTTCCGCAGTGCCGATTAGTGCAACAGGTTTGGCTATTCCGGGCACTTTTTCTTTCGTTACAAAGCCACCTTCATCAATGATCAAATCTGCTTTTACATTTCTGCGTTCTAATAATTCGGCTATTTTTTTAGCGCCATTCTTTCCGCCAATTTCTTCGTCATGTCCGAATACAAAGTAAATGGTTCTTTCCGGTTCAAAATTTTCTTTTAGTAATTTTTCTGCAGCTTCTAAAATTGAAATGAGATTTATCTTATCATCTGTGGTGCCGCGACCGCAAATGTAACCGTTGTGGATAGTGCCACCAAACGGTTCAAAATGCCATTGATTGCTGGTGCTTTCCTCTATCGGGACTACATCCTGGTGTGCCATCAGAATATAGGGTTTCAATGACGGATTTTTCCCTTTCCATGTGTACAGATAACTGTGTTGACTGATGATTTCGCGTGTTAATTTCTGATGAACTAAAGGATAAGTAGTTTCAAGAAAATTTCTGAAGTTGATAAATGGAACAGAATCCCATTTCGATGCATCACCAAATGAAATAGTCGGATAAGTGATGGCTTGCTGAAAATTTTTCACTGACTCATCAGTTAATGCAGGCGCAGGTATTGCTGTAATTTTTGACTGTAAATTGGGTGCAGTAATAGTTTTAAATGCAATTACTCCAGTGAAAATCAGGAGAAGCAATAAAATGGCTAAAAGTATCTTTTTCATTTAATATGATTTATTGTTCATCATTCAAAATTTAAAATGTATAATTGATTAAAATCCTTTCAGCAATGCTTCTTTAATTTTTTTATCTTTTGGCTGTTTGCCAACGTACATATTGAAAATAGTTTCTGCAAATAATTTTCCTTCTATGTTGGTATAGATTTCTCCTTCGTTCTTGTATAATTTTAATTCACCTTTTGATGTATAATAAATATCAATGGTGTCTTTGTATTGCACGCCGGATTGTTCAATTACTTTTCTCAAATCTTCTACCAGCTCTTTTTGCTGATGATATAAACTGCCTAAGCCATCTTTCATGCCGTTTTGTATATTTTCACTAACAGCTTTTGATGTGGCCAACGGCGTAATGATTTGCATCCGTAAACTGCGTTCAATATTACTGTTTATAGCCAGCTTCTCATCTTTAATTTTTTCTGCACAGTACAATGAAATGATATAAGTCTGAATGAAAAACTTAGAACGAATAGCTGCGCCATTAAAAAATAAATCAATCTTGTTTAAATTTATTTTCTGTGGCAATTCTATTCCTGCGAGTTTCATGTGTTTAAATTATTTGTTATAGTATATTAGTTATATGGATTTTTTCTGAAATGCTTTTTTAAAGTTCTGCAAAACGAATTACAAATAACTTTACAACGTCTGACTGTTATTCATGCCTTTCTCAAAACAGTCTCTGCATCTAGGTTCATAACTTTCTTTTTCGCCTAGCAAAACCTTGGTATCACTTTCCACCAAACGGTAAGAATGATTTGCCAGCGCACCGCATCGCACACAAATAGCATGTACTTTGGTGATGTATTCTGCTTTTGCCAGTAATGCCGGAATCGGCCCGAATGGTCTTCCTAAAAAGTCCATATCCAAACCGGCTATGATGACTCGAATTCCTCTGTTTGCAAGCTGTTCACAAACATCAGGCAGACCATCGTCAAAAAATTGAGCTTCATCAATGCCCACCACTTCCACATCACTGGACAACAGCAATATATTTTGTGAACTCGATACCGGTGTGCTCATAATGGAATTGGAATCGTGCGAAACCACTTCGGTTTCATGGTATCTGGTGTCGATTTGCGGTTTGAAAATTTCAACCTTTAAATTGGCAATTTTTGCGCGTTTTAAACGACGAATTAGCTCTTCCGTCTTGCCGGAAAACATAGAACCGCAGACTACTTCTATCCAGCCGGTTTTAGACTTATTAACATTTGGTTCTAAAAACATGTATGAAATTTGTACTTTACCTTATAATTTCGGGTTCAAATTACAAAAACAGATGGAAATAAGAAACGCTTTGCAGAAAATAGAGAACTATCTGACGGTAGTTTCCAATCTCAATAAGACAATTTTATCAGAAGGCACCATGTCCAGAGACGAATTGCTGCTGATGAAAAAGTACCTGTACACCAGTATTGACAGGGTTGAAGACATTGAACGCTCTCTTATTATTGATAAAAGAGAAGATAAATCATTTACACCAACGGCTCCGAAAGAAGATAAATTTATTCCGCAAAAAGAAAAAGAAATTGTCGAAGTTGCGGAAAATGACCATATCGAAGAAGTAGAAGCAAGCTTATTAGGAGCTCAAAAGGAAGAGATGGAAGATATGGTGGAAGAAATTCAGGCGGAACTGGAAGCTGAAGAAATGGTATTTGTAGGTGAAATTAAACCGAATGAAAATAAAGAACAGGTAGCAGAAGTTGAAAAACTGGAAATTGCGCCATTGGTAGAAAGTATCATCACAGAAGATTATTCGGTGAATAAACTGGAAGAAGCAAGTGAGCAGAAACTTGTTGAATCGGTTACAGAAAAACTACCCGTGGTAGAAAGTATTATCACAGAAGACTATTCTGTAAATAAACTGGTGGAAGAAAAAGTTGAAGAAACAATAGTTCCGGTTAGTGAGGTAAAATCCTTTGCAGAAAGTATCATCACAGAAGATTATTCGCTGAATAAATTATTTGAAAAGAAAACGGAAGAGCTTGTTACTGATGCCTTAACAGAGCCTGTAGTTGAAAAATTGATTGTGGTGGAAAGCATTATTACAGAAGATTATTCAATAAATAAACTGGAAGAAAAAATACTGCCTGTTCAGGAAACAATCGTTGCAGAAATCAAACCCGTAACGGAAACATTAGTGACAAAATTAGAAGAGCAGAAGGTAACTACATTTGCAGAACACCTGGAAGATAAAAAGAAGGAAGAAACTTCATTGTTTGAGCATTTAGAACAAAAATTAAATCCTACACCACAGTCACAATTATTTGAATTGTTTGATGACGGAAAAGAAGAATTGCATGAAGCATTTGTAAATAACAATTCATCATTTTCCGAGTCGGTTAATATGCTTACAGATACCAAAACAACAACATCTGTATATGACCAAAACGATTCGGTATTAGTGATGGAAAAAGAAGTGGAAACCATAGTGGAGCAATTAACACCATCTTCTTTGAATGACATTTTCAAGCCGCAGATAGCTGTAGAAAGTTTACATTCTAAAGCAAGTAAAACACTGAGTGAATCCATTGCATTAAACGATAAATTTATTTTCGTGCGCGAATTGTTCGGGAATCATTTTGGTGAGTATGAGACTGGATTAAAACAACTGGAAGCAATGAGTTCTTTTATAGCTGCAGAAGCTTATTGCAAAGAAAAATTATGGAATAAATTCAACTGGAATGATAAAACAGCAGCAGTAGAAAGGTTTATGTCGATGCTGCAGAAGCGATTTAATTAAGTCAGAGTCGTATAAAAACACGCTTATTCCTGTATGCTGAAAAGTATACAGGAATTTTTATTTCAGAATTTCAGAGATAATTCTTTCTGAAGTTTTTTCCCGATTAGAAAAATAGCTATTTAATTTATTAGCAGCAATGATTCGTCTTTCATCATATATACTTACTTGCTTTAATAGATTTTCTGTTTTATATTCATCTGCACCATCAAAAGCAATGTGTAATTCCACAAATATATTAGCATCTTCAAAGTTTTGGTAATTAGGTCCAAAAATAGTTGGAATGCCATAAACAGCAGCTTCGCTCACATTGTGTACTGTTTTATCAAAACCACCACCAATAAAAGCAATATCTGCATATCGATAGACATATTTCAGGATGCCTTTTTTGTCTAAAAAAAGTACTGAGTGACTGTTGTCCGGCACTGAGTATTGAGAATATGAAATTACTTCTTCGCTAAACAAAGTTTCTAATTCATTTAGTTTTGTTGCATCAAATTCATGCGGAGCGATAATCATCTTTAAATTTAAAATTTCGTCTCTGTTTTTTTTATAAAAATTAGCAGCAATCTTTTCTTCCGTTTGCCAGCTGCTTCCTAAAATAATCACAAAACTATCTCTACAAAAGTCTTCTAAACTATCATCACTAAAAATCGTATTTTTGTTTTCAATTACTTTATCCAGTTTGGTATTTCCGAATGTTTTAGTATCAAATATTTTTGTAAAAAGCGGATAGGTTCTATCGAGATAGTATTGGTATAATATATTTCTTTTCTGATCGGAATTTGCATTTACCAGATAAGTTGAAATATTCTTTTCCTTTAAAACGGTCAACATGTTCCACCATATTTCATTTCGAATAAAAATGCAAAGATCAGGGTTTAGGATCTTAATCAAATTTTCTGCGTTTTGCCGGGTATCTAACGGAAAATAAAAAAATACATCCGCTAATCCTGAATCCTGATACATTTCAAAACCGGATGGAGAAAAAAAACTAACAGCAATTTTAAAATAATTGTGTTTGTTTTTTATTTCATTGATGAGTGGAATAGCCTGTTCAAACTCACCGGCTGAAGCACAATGAATCCAGCAATATTTTTCATTTTTTATGATTTTTTCCGATAAATTTAGTTCCCAGTTATTTCTACCCAAAACCAATTTATGTGCTTTAGAATTAAAAAATGAAGCAATTTTTATAGAAAGCTCATATAAACGGATGATAATCTGATAGATATAACGCATTAGGATTTTTAAAGCAAATTAGATTGGCAGAATAATAATTTCAAGCAAACTTATTATTTGTTAACGGTTTATACTAAAATTATTGACTATTTTTTTTGTATTTTTGCCTTTTCGTACAAATATAATGACTGACTCGCAACAATTTATTACTTCTTTTGCCAAAAAAGAAAAGACCATTGGCGTAATTGGCTTAGGTTATGTAGGCTTACCCATTGCTTTAGAATTGGCTAAAAAATTCAAAGTCATCGGCTTTGACATTAACCAAAAACGTGTCGAAATGATGCAAAATCATATCGATCCAAGTAATGAGCTGACAGCAGATGCTTTTCTTGGAACAGATATCACTTTTACTGCCGATACAGAAATCTTAAAACAAGCCACTTTTTACATAGTCGCAGTACCAACGCCGGTAGATGAACATAATGTGCCGGATTTAAAACCATTAACTGGTGCTTCCAACACAATTGGAAAAGTCATTAAAAAAGGCGACTACGTAGTCTTTGAATCTACTGTGTATCCTGGATGTACTGAAGATGATTGTGTGCCTATTATTGAATCAGTTTCCGGGTTGACCTTTAGAACAGATTTTAAAGTTGGATATTCGCCGGAAAGAATAAATCCGGGTGATACGTTACACACCTTGACAAAAATCACAAAAATTGTTGCAGGTTGCGATGAAGAAGCATTGGAAAATATTGCAGCAGTTTACAGTTCTATTATTGAACCGGGCGTTTTTAAGGCGGCATCTATCAAAGTTGCCGAAGCGGCTAAAGTAATTGAAAATACACAGCGAGATTTAAATATTGCGTTGATGAACGAGCTTTCACAGATATTCAGTCTAATGAATATTAATACGTATGAAGTACTGGAAGCTGCAGGAACCAAATGGAATTTTTTAAAATTCCAACCGGGTTTGGTAGGTGGTCATTGTATCGGTGTTGATCCGTATTACCTGACATATAAATCAAACGAATTAGGCTACAAACCACAGATAATTTTAAGTGGAAGAAACATTAACGACGGAATGCCGCACTATATTGCCAAAAAACTGGTGCAGTATTTGCTTAGTAAAGGTAAAAATCCATCACAATGTCGCGCTCTAATTATGGGTGCAACTTTTAAAGAAAATGTAACGGATATTCGTAATTCAAAAGTATTTAATTTATACAAAGAATTAAAAGATTTTCATATCGACGTAGAAATGACGGATGCTTTAGCTGATGCACATGAAGTTTTGGAAGAATATCAGGTGGAGTTAAAAAAAGAAGCAACTGGAAAATATGATGTGGTAGTGGTGGCTGTTTCACACGATGCTTATAAAGAACTGGACGAAAATTATTTTCTTAATTTAACAAAGGAAGGTGCTATTTTAGTGGATATCAAAAATATGTACAAGTCTAAAATTTCTCAACTAGAATACTGGACATTATAAAAATGAAAACTATCTTAATAACAGGCGGCGCAGGTTTTATAGGTTCACATGTTGTGAGGTTATTTGTAAATAAATATCCTGACTATAAAATTATAAATCTGGATAAACTGACTTATGCCGGTAATCTGGAAAACCTTAAAGATGTTGAGAATCAACCTAATTATTTTTTCGAAAAGATAGATATCGTTGATGCAGATGCAGTAAATAAAATTTTTAAAAAATATAGTTTTGATGGTGTTATTCATTTAGCAGCAGAATCTCACGTAGACCGCTCAATTTTAAATCCATTGGAATTTATTATGACAAACGTTGTCGGAACGGTAAATTTATTAAATGCAGCCAAAGAAAACTGGTCTGCAGATTATACGGATAAATTATTTTATCACGTTTCCACAGATGAAGTTTATGGAAGCCTCGGCGAAACCGGACTTTTTACAGAAGAAACGTCATATGATCCGCGCTCACCCTATTCTGCATCTAAAGCAAGTTCTGATCATTTTGTACGTGCTTATGAAAATACATATCATTTACCGGTTGTAATTTCTAATTGTTCAAATAACTATGGCTCTTACCAATTTCCGGAAAAATTAATACCTTTATTCATCAATAATATCAGGAATAATAAATCTTTACCTGTTTACGGAAAAGGAGATTATACGAGAGATTGGTTGTTTGTGGAAGACCATGCAGCAGCTATCGACGTTATTTATCACCAGGGAAAATTAGGTGAAACTTATAATATAGGTGGTTTTAATGAATGGCAAAACATTGATTTGATTAAATTACTTTGTACAATCATGGACAAGAAATTAGACAGAGCTCCTGGTACTTCTGAACTATTAATTACATATGTTAAAGACAGACCCGGTCATGATAAACGATATGCAATTGACGCTTCAAAATTAAATAAAGAGTTAGGTTGGTTGCCATCTTTACAGTTTGAAGAAGGATTGGAAAAAACAGTCGACTGGTACCTTCAAAACGAAGATTGGCTGAAACATGTTACTTCCGGAGAATATCTTAACTATTACAAAAAACAATATGAACTTGCTTAGTATGAAAAATACAATCAGAATAATCGCTGTATGTTTGTTAATTACTTTTTCTGTAATTTCAAAAGCACAGTTTATTATACCTCCAACTTTGCCGTCTGTGGTAACACCTTCTGCAGTAGATCCAACGGTTAAAGAAATTTTCAAAAAAATTGAAGATACTTTACAAATAAGACAAGGTGAATTAAAAGTAGAGGAAACAAAAAAATCTCAAAGTATTGCAAAAGGCTTCTCTCCAATAGGGAAAGATGCAGATGAACAAGCAGGTGCTATGGGCAATGCCACAAATGCTAATGAAGTAAAAGGCAATATAAATGCACCGGATAAATTACTAAAAGAGGCTCAAAAAGCATCTGAAACCGTTGAAAAAATAACAGCTACTGCCACCCGTGAATTGAGAGAAAAATTAGATTCTGTAGATATCTATGGCTTCTCATATTTCAGGCAAAAGGATGTTAAGATTTTTAATAACGCAGTTGATATTAAACCTCCGGGAAATTACATATTAGGAGTTGGCGACCAGATTGTTGTCTCTATTTGGGGGTATGCAGATTATAATCGTCTCTTCTACATAGATAAAGATGGCTACATTCAGCAGGAAAATATCGGAAGGGTATATTTGAAAGGTTTAACACTTGAACAGGCAAAAGCCTTGCTGCGAACTCGATTTGCTAATGCTTATATGATTGATAAGTCAGATTTTGATGTTTCTATAAATTATTCTCGTGTAATCACTATTAATGTAGTGGGTGATGTTGAAAATCCGGGTTCTTATACATTTCCGGCAATAAATACGGCTTACAATATTTTAGCTTATGTAGGCGGTCCTTCAAAATCAGGTTCTATCAGAGATATTCAGGTTAAAAGAGATGGCAAAATAATCCGCCATTTCGACTTGTATAAATTTCTCTTTACACCTGAAAAACAAGATGATATTTTCCTGGATAATAATGATTACATATACGTTCCTGCTCAAAAGAATATTGTAAAAGTTGAAGGTGCAGTCAACAGAGAAGGTAAGTATGAAATGATGCCTGGAGAAACATTCTATGACTTACTTCAATACTGCGGAAATTACAAGCCGGATGCTTTCACTAAAGTGATTCAAATAAGAAGATATGACGAAAATAAACAAATCCTGATAGATTATAATCTCGATAGTGTTAAAGCTACTGGTGGTAAAATAATATTGAAAAATGGTGATGTGGTAGGGGTTCGTTCAATACCGGATAAAGTAAAGAATTATAATGAGGTTTGGGGATCTGTGTTATTACCTGGCCGCTATGAATGGAAGGAAGGAGACAGGGTTTGGGATTTAATTAGTAAAGCACAGGGTTTAAAAGAAGATGCCTATTTGGATGAAGCCTATTTAATCAGAACAAATTTTGATGATTTTAGAAAACATTCATTTAAGATTAATTTACAGTCTATAATTGATGATAAAAGCTCTGAAGATAATATGTTGCTCACCTTTAGAGATATGATAGAAATTTATTCTAAATCAGATTTTTTTGACAGGTTTGATATAGAAGTAAAAGGAGAAGTAAGAAAACCAAGAAAATTTGAGTCTGAAAAGGGAATGTCATTAAGAGATGCCATAATTATGTCAGGCGGACTTAAAGAAGAAGCTTTACTGGATAAAATCATTATATATAGAGTTAATGATGATTTAACTGAGAAGCTAATTTCATTCAGAATTGATACAACAAATAATTTCGAGTCATTGGATACTTTTAAACTCAAGAAAAGAGATAAAATATACGTTCTAAAAGATTTAAGAAGAATAGACCGTTATTATATTGAAGTGAATGGTATGGTTAGAAAAACGGACACATTCCCATATATGGAAAGTATGACACTGGCGGATGCATTAATATTGGCACAAGGCTTTAAAATGGAAGCAGCTTCTAACAGAATTGAAATTGCCAGAATTGCCAATTATGATAAAGCCATTTCCCAGTCCGTTCCTACTCAGGTTACAATTTTGAATTATAGTATCAGTAAAAATATAGGTAAAGATCCTGTCGCAAACTCTATAAAATTACAACCCTTTGATCAGATTTATGTTCGTCCAACACCAGAGTTTGAATACCAGATGAAAGTTACACTTAAAGGTGAAGTACTTTATCCTGGTGATTACGTGCTCACCACTAAAGATGAAAAGCTTTCTTCTTTAATTGAACGAGCCGGTGGATTAACTAGATTTGCATATGCTGATGGAACCAGATTAACCAGATCTGAAGATGGTGTTGGTAATATTTTGACAGACTTAAGGATTGCCCTTAAAAATAAAAATTCTAAATTTAATTATGTCTTGAAAAAAGGAGACGTGATTGATATTCCTGCAATTAAAGATTTAGTGGCACTAAGAGGTGCATTTAATTATCCTTCAAATGAAAAACCGGAAAATTTATATGTACCGTTTACTGAAGCAAGAGACGCAAAATTTTATATAAATAAATATGGTGCTGGATTTAGCGATAGTGCAATGAGACGTAAAACATATGTAATCAGACCAAATGGCCAGATACTCGGAACGCACAGGTCAATGTTCGGAAAGAAATATCCTAAAGTGGAAAAAGGATCTGTCATCGTCATTCCTGCAAAAGTAAAAAAGGTTAAGTCTCAAAAAGAAAAAAATCCAAACGCAGGTTTAGTGCTTCAAAAAGCTGTAACAGGCGCCATAGGTGCTATAACATCTGTGTTAACAATATATTTACTATACTTAACTGTAAAGAATACTAATAAATAATATGCAGGAAGAAGATAAAGTAATAGTTGATACTACTGAAGTCAGCGAACCAACCGATATCGAGAATAGCGGTACAGAACAGGATGAAGGTTTGATGCAGTTTCTGTCTGTAGTAAAAGAAATTATGTTCATTATTCAGAGTTATGCACTGTATTTAGTGATACCAATAATCATAACCGGTTTATATGGATATTATAAAGGCAAACAGGTAAAACCTACCTATACTGCTAAAATCACATTTTTCTTATCGGAAGAAAGACCACAAGTGCCTGGCTTTGGTAATAATTCAAATTTTTCAAATTTACTTCAAACAACCAATACAGCGTTTGCAAACCCCAAAAAGCTAAAAGAATATGCCTTTACAGAAAAAGTAGGTTCTAAAATGGTTTTTAAAAAATATGTATTCAGAGGCAGAGAAGATTTTCTGGCAAATCATTACCTGCGACTAATTTCCGGTTATAAAGAAAGTTATTTTAAAGACTTCACTTCCGTTAGTGAAATGAGTGTGCCGGATTATCTGGTATTCAAAAAAATTCTTAAAGGAATTAGAGGAATGGTAGCGATTGATTACAACGAAGCTGAAATATATTCTATAACAACAACTTCCGGAGATGAAGAGTTTTCTAAATTGCTCTGCGAGAGTTTTTATGAAAATCTAATAGATTATTATATTGAACGTGCTACCAGAAAAGCAAAAATCACCGTTGATTTCTTAGAGGAAAAATTGGCTTACGTTAAAGCGCAATTGGAAAACTCTGAATTTAATTTAGCGGATTACAAAGACAAAGCAAATAATCTGGTAACATTTAAAGCAGATTTGAATGAAACCAGATATATCAGAAATAAAGCACTATTAGAACAATTATATGCCTTAACGGCAACTGCATTAGAAGGTTCTAAAACCAATTTGCAATCAATTATGCCATTATTTCAAACAATTGATGAACCTCATTTGCCATTGCAAAAAAATGAAGTTTCAACGAGAAGTCAATTGCTTATGTATATGTTTATTGGTGTTATAGTGGATATCTTAATCATTGCAGGAATATACTTCAGAAGACATTTCTGGACATCAATAAAAGAAACTGTAAAAGCTGCATAAATTTAGAAGACTGAATCGTTAATGAAAATTATACCTACACCATTAAAAGACTTATTTGTTATTGAGCCCACCGTCTTTATAGATAATCGCGGTTTCTTCTTTGAAAGCTTCAATGATTTGAAATTGCAGGAAGCAGGTTTGCACTACAACTTTATACAGGATAATCATTCTAAATCTTCATACGGCGTTTTA
>JBIKPT010000243.1:0-3316 GCA_044357355.1 Chitinophagales bacterium | reverse complement strand
AATTGATGATGTGGCAGGGATGTTAGGTGATTTATTTAAAAAATAGATTTTAAAGAAAATATATAATCAGAAAAGCCACTCACACAGAGTGGTTTTTGTTTTTAACTTTAGAAAAGTTTTAGTTTATATTTGTACTATGCACGAAGAAATACTCAAAGAATTATTCAAACAATATTTCAACGAAGAATCTATAACAATTATTCAATTGCCGCAAGCCGGTTCTGACAGAATTTATTTTCGTGTGCAAGGTGGATCTCATACTGCCATAGGCACGTATGGAAAAGACACAAAAGAAAATGAAACCTTTATCCATCATACTAAACATTTCCATCAAAAATTTATTGCCGTGCCGCAGATTTATATTGCAAGTATTGACAAGCAGTATTATTTGCAGCAAGATTTAGGCGATACCTCTTTATATTCAATTATTAAAAGCGAAGGCATTACAGACAGTGTGAAAAAACACTTGAAAGAAGTATTGCAGCAATTGGCTTATTTGCAAATTCGCGGAGCAGAACACTTTAATTTTGAAACCTGTTATCCGATTCAGGAATTCAACAGAAGCTCCATGTTCTGGGACTTGAATTCGTTTAAATATTATTTTGCACGTGTGGCAAGAGCGCATTTCAGTGAAATAGATTTGAATGATGATTTTCACAAGTTATGTAACTATTTACTAGAAGAGCCGAACCGGTATTTTATGTTCCGGGATTGCCAGTCGCGCAATGTAATGATACATCAGGATAAGCCCTATTTTATAGATTATCAAGGTGGCAGAAAAGGACCTTTGCAGTACGATGCTGCTTCTTTATTGTGGCAGGCAGGCGCAAAAATTCCATATTCAGTAAGAGAAGAATTATTTGATTATTATACACAAAAAGTAGCTGCTTTAATTTTAATTTACAAAGAAGATTTTAAAGAACGTTATTATGCATTTGTCCTTATTAGAATGCTGCAAGTATTGGGCGCGTACGGTTTTCGCGGATTAATAGAAAAACGCAGTCATTTTATTGAAAGCATTATACCGGCACTGGAAAATGTAAAATGGTTTTTGGAGAACATAAAATTAAAAATTGAACTGCCTGAGTTGACAAATGTATTGCAGCAGTTAATTGTTTCAGATGCCTTTAAAGTAGAAAAATTTGATGGTTCCGCAAAGCCTTTAAAAATTGATGTCAACAGCTTTTCCTTTAAAAGAGCAATACCTGAGGATACTTCAGGAAATGGCGGTGGTTTTGTGTTTGATTGCAGAGGTATTTTAAATCCGGGAAGATTTGAACCTTACAAACAGTTGCACGGCAAAGACAAACCGGTAATTGAATTTTTAGAAACGAAAACAAAGGTGAAAGACTTTCTTGAAAATATTTATAAAATAATAGATACCAATATACAAGATTATTTAGCAAGAGATTTTGAGCATTTGCAAATTAATTTTGGCTGTACAGGCGGACAGCATCGCAGTGTATATTGTGCAGAACAAACGGCGAAATACATCAAAGAGAAATACAACATTGACGTGCAGCTGAAACATATTGAACGGGAATTACAAGGGCAGTACATTTAATTACAGACTAAATGAATAGTTGATTTACACAGTATAAAAAAAGCACAAGATTGAAATCTCCTTGCACGTAAATGGTGCTCTCAAAGAAGTTGTAAATATAAAATATGATTCTCTTTTCACAGTGGAATGACTTCCACGGCCAACTATAAAAATCAGAAAATTATAAGTTTAAATTCATTCATCAATTCATCAACTCACCAATTCAACAATTAAGATATGAAAGCAATGATATTCGCAGCGGGTTTGGGTACAAGATTAAAACCTTTGACGGATACTTGTCCCAAAGCACTAGTAAAAGTGGGTGATAATCCGATGCTTCAGCATACCATTGAGCATCTGATACAACATGGTTTTGATGAAATCATTATCAATATTCATTACTTAGGAAATCAAATCAAAGACTTTTTAGAACAGCATCATAATTTTGGTATTCGCATAGAAATTTCGGACGAAACAGATGTAATTCTAGAGACAGGTGGTGGTCTGCTAAAAGCGCAACATTTTTTTGATGACGGAAAGCCGTTCTTGTTGTGTAATGCAGACGTGTTTACCAATATCAATCTCATTGGTTTTTATAAGTACCATCAGGAAAATAAGGCACTTGCAACTTTAGCCGTTAGAAATAGAAAATCATCGCGCTATTTATTGTTTGACGATAACGATATATTGTTTGGATGGGAAAATGTAAAATCAAATGAAGTAAAAATTCCCAGAAAAATTCCTGCAGAAGTAAAAGCAAAATTAGCGGAATTCGAAACCTATTCTTTGCATGAATTTGCGTTCAGCGGCTATCATATTATTTCACCTGAAATTTTTAAGCACAACCAGCGAGATGGTAAATTTTCTATGATAGATTGGTATTTAGACATCTGCAATCAACATACTATAAAAGCCTATCATCACGATAACGATGTGTGGATAGATATCGGTTCTCCTGAAGAATTACAGAAAGCAAATGAAGCTTTTTTGAAGTCTTAGCTTTTTTATTTTGTTACTGCATATGTGAACTTCGCAAGCATCGGTCGGTGATCGGATAAAGGAAGTCCTTCAGAATCGTAAAATTCATCACCGTCTAATTTGTATACAGTTGGTGTTAATGTAATGCTGGCACTGCTTCTGTAATAAATTTTATCTACTACTTCACAAGTTGCATTGGTTGCATTCGGCGCACAATCCATCAGCGAATTGTCGTCCTGCAAAGGCAATACATCGTTTCTCAATAATTCCACCCAAACATTTTTCAATCCTCTGCTGTCTACTTCACGGATATTATCTCCGGAACGCGTATATCTGCAGTTAAAATCACCCATTAGTATAATGGCATTTCCTGCAGAATTTGCATCGATATATGCACATAATTGCAAAATATTATTTCTTCTGGCAGCTAAATCAGCCGCTGCACTTCCGGCATTGCAGTGTACATTGTACAAGTCTATATATACATCTTCGTTAAACCGCAATCTGCAATACGAAAATCCTTTAGGTGTCAGACAGTCCGTGCCGTTACATTGATTCCATTTTATTCTTTTAAAATCAACAAAAGGAATAGTCGAAACCGTATTCAAACCGTCACCAAAAACAGTATTTGCCACGTATTTACTTTTGTAAGGCAACGTAATGTTTTTGTACAAAATATCGTGATACGCAAAATCTTCCTGTATGTTTACCACGTTGTAGGCATTCAGCAAAGGACCAATTAAAGGCATATGTTTGGTTGGAAACTGATCGGCGTTGATGCCTTGTGGCAAACCG
>JBIKPT010000242.1:0-3330 GCA_044357355.1 Chitinophagales bacterium | reverse complement strand
ATTTCATCGAAAAAAACTACGGAAATATTATTAACGTTGCATCTACTTCTGCGTTAAAAGGCCATCAAATGGGTACTGCTTATTCTACGTCAAAATGGGCATTGCGTGGCATGACGGAATGCTGGCGCGATGAACTCAGACAATATAATATTCGTGTGATGATGGTGCATCCAAGCGAAGTACAAACGAATTTTGTGATTAATTCAGGAAGACCAAAACGCGAATTAAACGCTACAAAATTAGAAGCACAAGATGTCGCGCATTTAATGGTTTCGATGCTAGAATTACGTGATGTCGGATTCATTCCTGAAGCAACGATTTGGTCAACGAATCCGAAATAGCTACCAACCTATTCTACAAATATATTCTTTTGCTGAATGGCATTTGGGTTGCTTCCGTAAACAGCAACACCCAATAGTGTTTGTCCAAAATCTTTTCCTCGCGGATAAAAACTCAGTTGCACATCTACGTGCGGCACACCAACATTTACGTTTCTGAGTCGCAGGCCAAGACCAACACCATATTGATAAACACTGTTTTTAAACACAGGCTGCTTGTTCTCACTTATCCATGCCATATCCGCAAAAATATACGTCATGGCTTTTGTTTGTAAAATACTTTTATCAAAAGACAAATCGCTTTCTGCTTTCAATGCAATACTTTTTGAGCCTTTTAGTGTTGGTGAAAAAAATCCGCGAATCTCATCATTAATTGTAAAATAACGTTCTTCAGGTACGGCAATACCAATATTTGTACTTAGTTTCAGTATTTGCCGGAAATAAACAATTTTAGATAAAGCAACTCTGTTTGATACATAATCCAGGCTTACCATTGTAACCATTTCTTCACCTTTTTTATGGCGCACATATCCTTTAAAATTAAATTGCGGATAAAGATATCCCAACTTCTTAAAATGTATTCCATAATTAACTGTAAAATCCAGCACAACTCTTTTTCATACACTTCATCTAATTGCAAACCTGTCCAGAATGAAACACTATAACCTCTTGGGAAAAACTCAGCAGCGTCAATATAAAATGCATTTCTGGCTAAGTAATAATCCCATCGGGCCACACCAATTCCAAAAATATAATTTTACTGGTCTACAAATATTTTATCATATCTTTTGCTGGTTAGAAATGGACGTCGTTTATATTGAATAGCATTTAATTTGGTGGCAAACAAAAATTTTAGGTTGTCATCTTTTATATTAAACAGCTTGATGAGTGGCATAGCATAAGCCCACCAGAGAGCATAAAAATGGGATTTTGTGTTGATATAATTTGCCGTGTCTAAGCGTCTGCCACTCAAACTTAAGGTACTTACATCATAGTTATATCTAAGATTGAAAGCCCATTGTGTAGTTATACTAAAGAAATTTCTGTACAGTGATATTGCTGCTTGTTGATTCAGCTTTTCAACAACAAAATCTGTTTTGAAATTTATTTGTGATGCTTTTATATTTTCATATTTATATTCACCGCCAACAGCCCAAAGATTATATATATTAAAGTTGATACCTGCAAACAAAGACAAGGTATTTGTTTGTCCTAAAAAATTATAGGTAGAAATTCCGGCAATTAGGCGATTGTTATATCCTAAACCAACCAACCAGGAAAGCTTAACCTGCAAAAATACTAACACATCTACCGTATCTGAATTTTTGTCATCTTCAAACAAAACAATTTTTATGTCTTTAAACTTTTTACGATCCCATAATAATTTTTCAGAATCTGCAAACAGCAATGGATTTACCTTGTCGCCTTCTTTAAATAAAATATCATTTTTCACAAACCATGCTTTGCTGTTAAAATGTATTTTGATTCCAAAAATCTGGGCTTTATTTACAGTTTGAGAATAGTCATCTTCGATTGTACCGTAAGGTTTTAATATTTCAACCTGTATGTTTCTGATTTTTTCCCTTTGTATTTTTTATATTTTTCTACACCGATAAATTCTCCCGTTTCTTTATCCGCATATTTTAAATAAGAAAAAAACTGAAATGCTTTTTTGGCTTTCGATGATCTTTTTTCATCTCTTATATCCTGCAGTGAATCTGCAGGTAGTAAAAGTATCGGATCCAGAATAATACTTAACGTGTCAATGTTTACAAATGGTGTATCAATAATTTCCGGAACTGCATCCTGGCAAAATAAATGTGTTGAAATAATTTGGAATATAAGTAATAGAAAAACTGTTTTGAAATCTTTTAAAAACCTGTTATTCTGAAAACAAAGACGCTTTACTTTAATATGGTTGAAAATAGATGACGCCAATTGAAAAAAGTTAGATTCTTTCTGAAGAGATATCGGAAAATTAACGTAAAACCGACTTTTTTATGATACAGAAATTGGTGACAATTTTACATAATTGCCACTTTGTCAGAAATTTCCTTATGGAATAGTTTTTGCTCAATTCCTTAAAAATCTAATCAAACATATGGAAACAGGAAAAATAAACGTACAAACAGAGAACATCTTTCCAATTATTAAAAAATTCTTGTACTCAGATCATGAAATTTTCTTGCGAGAACTGGTGTCCAATGCAGTAGATGCCACCAAAAAACTAAAAGGGTTGGCTCAATTAGGTGAAGCAAAAGGGGATTTAGGCGACCTGACCATTGAAATAAAAATTGACAAAGAGAAAAACACACTGACTATTGCCGACAAAGGACTAGGTATGACGGCAGATGAAGTTAAAAAGTACATCAACCAAATCGCATTTTCTTCTGCGGGTGAGTTTGTAGAAAAGCTGAAAAATACTGATTCCAACGCCATTATCGGGAATTTTGGTCTGGGTTTTTATTCTGCCTTTATGGTGGCAGAAAAAGTAGAAATTTACACCAAGTCTTTTAAAGATGAAGCTGCCGTAAAATGGAGTTGCGATGGCTCCACTGAATTTACATTGGAAGAAATTGAAAAAACACAACGTGGTTCAGAAATTGTTTTATACATAGCCGAAGATTCTAAAGAATTTCTAGAAGAACCACGCATCAAAACGCTGCTCAATAAATATTGCAAATTTTTACCAATTCCGATTCAATTTGGTTTTAAATGGCAAAGCGAAGAAGATAAAAAAGCGGAGAAGCCATTAGAGCCGGAAATCATTAATAATCCGACACCAGCCTGGACAAAAACACCTTCCACGTTGACAGATGAAGACTATAAAAATTTCTACCGCGAGTTGTATCCGATGAATTTTGACGAGCCCTTATTCTGGATTCATTTAAACGTAGATTATCCGTTCAACTTAACCGGTATTTTATATTTTCCAAAATTGAAGAAGAATTTTGAAGTACAAAAAGATAAAATCCAGCTGTATTGCAATCAG
>JBIKPT010000086.1:0-11532 GCA_044357355.1 Chitinophagales bacterium | reverse complement strand
TTCATAAGTATAATTGTGTATTAAATGTTGTATCGCTTTTTCATTCAGTTTCACCTGACTTGCTTTTAACCCATGTGCTTCGCGTTGTTTGGAAACCAGATGTTTTTTCGCAATTTCCGTTTTTTCGTCCAGTGAATAACCACTTAACTGTATCACTTCCATTCGGTCGCGCAAAGCCGGTTGTATTTCACCTAAACTGTTCGCTGTTGCAATGAATAATACTTTGGATAAATCGTATTCAAGCTCTAAGAAGTTATCGTAGAATGTCGTGTTTTGCTCCGGATCTAATACTTCCAATAAGGCAGATGAAGGATCACCGCGGTGGTCTTTTCCAACTTTGTCAATCTCATCTAAAATAAAAACAGGATTGGAAGATTGGACCTTCTTCAAAGATTGAATAATTCGGCCTGGCATCGCACCGATATAGGTTTTGCGATGACCGCGAATTTCACTTTCATCATGCAAACCGCCTAAAGACATACGTACATATTTTCTGTCTAAGGCACGTGCAATACTTTTTCCTAAAGATGTTTTACCAACGCCCGGAGGTCCGATAAAACATAAGATTGGCGATTTCATATCGCCTTTTAATTTTAATACGGCAAGATATTCTAAGATTCTGTCTTTAATTTTATCCAGTCCGTAATGGTCTTCATCCAGGATTTTCTTTCCACGTTTTAAATCAAAATTGTCTTGCGTAGTTTCATTCCAGGGCAACTCTGCCATTAAATCCAGATAGTTCAATATTACTGAGTATTCAGCAGCTGCAGGATTGATACGCTGCAGTTTTCCAATTTCTTTATCAAATGCTTTCGCCACCGCTTCCGGCCATTTTTTTTCTTTTGCTTTTTCTTTCAGACGGTTTACTTCTTCCTGATACATATCGCCGCCTAATTCTTCCTGAATGGCACGTAACTGCTGATTTAAGAAATAATCACGTTGCTGTTTGTCAATATCCGTTCTCGTTTTGTTGTGAATGTTTGCCTTCAGTTCCTGCAACTGCAATTCCATATGCAAATATTTCAACACTTGTTGCACGCGTTCATGTGCGTCATTGGTTTCCAGAATTTGCTGCTTCTGCGGTAATTCTATATTCAGGTTAGACGTAATAAAATTGGCTAAGAATTTTATCGTATTGATATTGTTCAATACAATTTTTGCTTCGTTCGGAATATTCGGCGACAGTTCAATGATTTTATTAGCCATATCTTTCAGGTTGTCCATCATGGCTTTTTCCTGTTGCTGGTCAATCATAGGAACATCTGTAATGTATTCCACTTCAGCTTCTATAATTGGGTCAGATGAAACATTTTGTTTCACGATGAAGCATTTTACACCTTGCAGAATCAGTGTGTTACCGCCATCCGGCATGGAGAGCATCTTAATGATTTTTGCCGTAGTGCCCATTGTATAAAGATCGCCCGGCTCCGGTTCTTCAATTTTGGTATCGCGCTGCGCAATAACACCTATATATTTATTCTCTTTATACGCTTTTTTAACCGCTTTGATGGATTTCTCTCTTCCAACGGAAATTGGAATCACTACACCTGGAAACAAAACATTATTTCTCAAGGGCAAAATAGGCAGTACTTTCGGAAGATGGTCGCTGTTGGTGTTGTCATCTTCTTCGATAGACAGCAAGGGCACCATTTCCACATCTTCGTCCATTATATTGGATAATTCTATTTTTTGAAACATTTGGTAAATTTAATTCAAATTCGACAATATGACATAAACCTTACTACAAATAAGGTTTTTTAATAGAAGCAAGATGTGTGCCGAGCTTGTATTTTGATAACAGACAAGAAAAAATGGCAGAATTCAGAATAAATTTTGTTCCCCAATTTTTATTCTTATTTTTGCATCCCGTTTCGAAGTTTCGGAATTGGAAACAACAAAGGAGACGTGTCCGAGTGGTTGAAGGAGCACGCCTGGAAAGTGTGTATATGGGAAACTGTATCATGAGTTCGAATCTCATCGTCTCCGCAAAAGAAAAACGTCCTGAAATCTCAGGACGTTTTTTTATTAAATCGGTTTTGAATTAATCTAACGTTTTGCCGCTCAGTACGCCACGTGAAATAACGATGCGTTGTACTTCTGAGGTTCCTTCGTATATCTGCGTGATTTTTGCATCGCGCATTAATCGCTCTACATGGTATTCTTTTACATAGCCGTAGCCGCCGTGAATCTGAACAGCTTCTGTCGTCGTGCGCATGGCCACTTCAGAAGCGAATAATTTTGCAGTAGCAGAAGCAACGGCATAATCTTTATGCTGGTCTTTTAACCAGGCTGCTTTGTACACCAATAAACGTGCTGCTTCGATTTGTGTAGCCATATCTGCCAGTTTAAACTGAATGATTTGGTGGTTGGAAATTTCTGTACCAAATGCTTTACGCACCTTAGAATATTCAACCGCCAGTTCATACGCGCCTGCAGCAATACCTAATGCCTGTGCAGCAATACCAATTCGGCCGCCTTCCAGCGTTTTCATGGCAAATTTAAAACCAAAACCATCTTCACCAATTCTGTTTTCTTTAGGTACTTTCACATCTGTAAATAACAAAGAATGTGTATCAGATGCACGAATACCCAGTTTATCTTCTTTCGCTCCGATTTCAAAACCCGGCATTCCTTTCTCAACGATTAATACGTTGATGCCTTTATGTCCTTTTTCAGGATGTGTTTGAGCAATTATTAAATAAGTATCTGCTTTACCACCGTTGGTAATCCAGTTTTTGGTGCCGTTTAATAAATAGTAATCACCTTTATCTTCAGCAGTTGTTTTTTGAGAAGTGGCATCACTTCCGGCTTCCGGTTCGCTCAATGCAAATGCACCCAATTTTTCTCCTTTTGCAAGCGGAGTGAGATATTTTTGCTTTTGTTCTTCCGTGCCATAAGCTTCCAGGCCCCAACAAACTAATGAATTATTAACTGACATGGCTACTGAACAGGAAGCATCTAATTTGGAGATTTCTTCCATGGCTATACAATAAGAAACCGTATCCATTCCGCCGCCGCCATATTTTGAATCAACCATCATACCCATAAAGCCTAATTCACCCATTTGTTTCAGAAATTCTGTCGGATGAATCATATCGCGGTCGCGGTCAATAACGCCGGGTTTTAATACATTTTGTGTGAATGTACGTGCCATTTCGCGTATTTGCTGGTGTTCTTCGGTAAGTTGGAAATCCATGTTGTTTTTTGTTTTTTAAGTATGCGAAAATACGATTTTTGATTGACAATTAATGATTATACAATTGACAATTTGTTATTTTGCCTGAATAATTTTTGTGGTAGAAAAACCATCTAACAGTGGAATGATAACAGTTTTTTGTGCAATATGGTTGCCGACAACTTCTTCTTTTTTGTAATCGCCTCCTTTTACTAAAACATCAGGTTGTATTTTTTCAATGATTTGTAAAGGTGTGTCTTCCGAAAATGAAATAATATAATCTACAGTTTCTAATGCTGCTAAATGCTTCATTCTTGTTTCCAAGCTTTCAACTGGTCTTGTTGCGCCTTTTAACCGTTGTACGGAAGCATCGTCATTTACGGCAACAATTAACTTATCGCCGAGTTTTTTTGATTCAGTAAAAAGATGTAAATGACCTTCGTGTAATAAATCGAAACAGCCATTGGTGAATATAATTGATTTGTTAGTTCTGTCAAGTTGTTGAAGAAATGAATCAATATCACGGATTATTTTTTGGCTGGAAAAATACTCAGGCAACTTCTGTTTTTTTATTCAGTAAATTTAATAAGATTAATGAAATGGTGCCACCAATTAAAACACCTAATGTTTGAATCGCCCAGGCTATCATTCCAATTGCCAATGCAATACTCGGATTGATGCCGAATCCTACGAGTATAGTTTGTATTACTATAGGAAAAATACCAATGCCACCAGGTGTAAGAACGACAGCTAAAGAACCGAAAAATAAACAAACTAAAGCAGACACAAAAGGCAAATCAGATGTTTCAGGAAGTGCTTTGTAGTTTATGTAAAACATGACAAGATATAAAAACCACATGAATAATGTAAGTAATAAAAATTGCGGTTTCTCTTTAATATCTTTTACAGAAAAAATGGATGTAAATAAGCTTTTTACCTTGGATAAAATTAGATCTTTTAATTTTACAATTCCGTTTTTTTGAATATACCGCAACGAAAAACCTCCAATGCCAATCAACAAAAGTACCGGTACTGCATATTTTAAAATCAACGAAAGGGTACCACCTTGTATACCTGCAGTAAGTTTCTTAAATTCCTGATAAATGGAGTTGAAATTGTCTTGCCCTAAAAATATAATGATACTCAAAAAAACAATGCCGAGACAAATAACATCTAATAGTCTTTCGGTAACCATGGTTCCTAATGATTTTTCAACAGGCACATTTTCATATTCTGACAACATGGTACATCTGGTAATTTCACCTAAGCGTGGAACAAAAAGGTTGAAAAAATACATCACCATTACGGAGTGAAAAGTATTCCAGTAGCCTGGATTGTAGCCAAGCGGACGCAACATCAATCTCCATCTTTGAGTGCGAATAAAGTTTGCAAAAAAGCCTATCATAGGTGTTAAAAGCACCCAGAAATAATTAGCTCTTTTAAAAGCATTAATGGTTCCTGTTTTATCAGTTTCAGACATGCTGGTCCAAAACCAAACAATAAGCCCAATGCCTAATCCGAGCGAGATGAGTATTTTGATTGCCGTCTTAAATTTTTTCATTTAGAAGAATATACTATTAATGTTTTACTTGCTGATTATTTTCATCTACATAAACAGAAACCGGTGTATGGTTTTTAGCTTCCTCTAAAGGTAACATTCCGTAGGCAATTACAATCAGTTTATCACCTAGTTGTACTTTGCGTGCAGCCGGTCCGTTGAGACAAATTTGTCCGGAGCCGCGTTCACCTTTAATAACATAGGTTTCAAATCGTTCGCCATTGTTGATGTTTACAATTTGAACTTTCTCATTTGGAAAAATTCCGGATGCATCCAGTAAATTTTCATCTACCGTGATGCTGCCCATATAGTTAAGGTTGGCTTCGGTTACAACTACGCGATGTAGTTTTGCTCTAAATACGTGTACTAGCATACTTTTTTAATTGAGTGCAAATTTATGGATATTTATGAATAGTCAAATTATGGCAGGATTAAGAAAATAATTGGCAAAATTGACAAACATTACTGCAAAATTACATTGTCTATCAATCTTACTTGACCAACTTTTGCAGCAATAAATGCAGTCAAGGGAATATTTTCTTGATAAATATCAATTGATTCAAGTGTTTTGCCATTTACAATCGTTAAATATTCTACTTTTATCAATTCATCTTCACTTAGCCATTTTATTTGATTGTCAATAAGCTGTTGAATTGATTCACTTCCGATATTATCCTTTATATAGAATAATGCTTTAGATAATTTCACTGCGGCTATTCGTTCATCACTATTGAGTCTTGCATTTCTGCTGCTCATAGCCAGGCCGTCTACTTCGCGCAACGTAGCACAAATATCGACGATAACCGGTAACTCGTAGTGTTCTACCAGTTTATTTAACACCATGCATTGCTGGTAATCTTTTTGACCTAAAAACAAAAAATCAGGCTGCACAATATCCAATAGACGTTTAACTACCTGCAGAACTCCATCAAAATGACCAGGTCTATGTTCGCCATCCAAAGTTTCACCAATAAATCCTAAATCTAGGGTTGTTTTATCTAACGTGCCATTTGGGTATATTTCCTCAAGATTTGGTACAAAAACCACATCGCACTTCGCTTCCAGTAACATTTCCAGGTCTTTATCTATCTGAATCGGATATTTTTCAAAGTCTTTTTTGTCGTTAAATTGCGTCGGATTTACAAAAATACTGCAAACCGTAATATCGCTTCTGGATTTTGAAGTACGAATAAGAGAAAGATGCCCTTCGTGTAAGGCACCCATCGTTGGCACAAAACCAACTCTTTTCTTGTTTAACTCATTGATAGTCAGTAAATATCGTTGAATATCGGATACTGTTTGGAAAACCTGCACTATTTTTTTGATTTAGCTTTTTTAATCTTATTATGTTTATTCCTAAGGAATGTAAAAACCGGCAGATAAGCACACAATCTTAAGTGTAAAGAATACTTAAAATCAGATTTTATGTCGGTTTCTTAAACAATTATACCACTTTAAATGCGTACCTTTGCACACTATTTGTCCATAATAATTAAAAATTAACAGAACAAGCGGAGCATGGAAAGAAAAAAATTATTGTACGTAACACAGGAGATGGATCCGTATTTGGTAATAACCGAAGCTGGGAACATTGTTAAAAGGTTAGCACCTTATATAAATGACAGTGGTTTGGAAGTGCGTGTGCTGATGCCTCGCTTTGGCATTATCAATGAACGCAGAAACCGATTACATGAGGTGGTGCGTTTATCCGGAATTAATATTATAATCAATAATGATGATTACCCGTTGATTATCAAAGTTGCCTCACTGCCGGGTGCACGTATTCAAGTATACTTTTTAGACAATGAAGAGTTTTTCAAAAGAAAAACGGTTTTCAATGATGACGATGAGAAGTTTTTTGATGATAACGCCGAACGTATGGTGTTTTTCTGCAAAGCAACCTTAGAAACCGTAAAAAAATTCGGCTGGCACCCGCATATTATTCATTGTCATGGCTGGATGACGAGTCTGATTCCGGTGTATATGAAAACACAATTTGCGAAAGATCCTGTTTTTTCGAATACCAAAATGGTATACAGCATTTATGAAAAGGCTTTTTCTGAAAAACTGAATAAGAATTTCCTGAAAACAGCGTTAATAGGTGATGACATCAAAGAAAAAGATTTGGCTGTATTCAAAGACTTAACCAATGAAGCACTCACCTTAGCCGGCGTTCAATTTGCCGATGCGGTGGTGCAGGGTTCTGACAAAATAAAAGACATGGCTGCTTTAAAAAAAGCAATTGGTAAAAAACCGTTTCTGGAATATCAGGAACTGGATAATATTTTGCCGAAATATGCTGAATTTTATCAGTCACTATTACAATAAACCGTTATTCAAACAGATATATTTATCAATGAAGAGAATCTATTTAGTATCCATAATTGCCGTTCTTGCTTTTCTTTCCTCTTGTAAAAAAGACACCACGATAGGAGCCGATATTTTGCCACAAGATGATTTGTTAAATGTAAAGTTCACAGATACTTTCACTGTTTTTTCTAAAACATTGGCAGATACATTCCTGAGAACGGATAAATTGTCAAAAAATTACTTAGGTGTCATTAATGATCCGATATTCGGCTTTCAAAAAGCAAGTATAGCTGTAGAATTAGATAGGCCGAACACAGTGTTTGATGATACCTTAATGACCAGTTATACAGTGGATTCTGTTGTCCTCTTCTTAAAATACTCATTCATATACGGAGATACTACTGTACCTCAGAGTTTTGAAGTAAACACCATCAGCAATAAAATAAATGAAACAAGCCCGTATTATTCCAATACTACATTGTTTCCGTCAACAGGAACCATTGGCAGTATAAGTAATTATTTATTTACACCCACCACCAATCCTGTTTCTACCAATACAACTGACTCTGCGGGTGTTTCTGGAATCCTGCGTATCAAACTTAATAATTCTGTTGGTAATACGATTCTGGATTTAAAACAAACCATACTCAGAGATTCCTCTTTATTTAAAAATGCTTTTCCGGGTATTTTAATAGAAAATGCTACCAATATCGGTAAGGCAATGGCAGAAATTGATATCAGTTCAGGCTTTAGTGCTTTAGCTATTTTTTATAAAGACAAAAATGGAACAGCAAAAGATATGCGACTTTTTACATCCATTTTGAACTATAATACAGGGTCAACTACCACAAGAGTAAACGGTGTAAATTTATTTACAAATTCATTGGCGCCAGATGTGCAGAATACCGTGTCATCAGGATTGGTCTCAGACTCTATTAATTATGTTTTAGGGCAAGGTGGTACATTACTTCGGATTTCATTGCCAACCTTAACTAATGCAGGAAGAATAGCTGTTAATAAAGCTACACTTTTGATTTCTCAAATTCAGCAAAATACAGCTGCACTCTCAACGCCGTTTTTTCTGGTTTTACTGAAAAGAAATACTGCCGGTAATATTGATATTCTGTCAACGGGAGATGGTATCGGGATATTTGATACAACTACAACGGACGGTTTTGGGAATAAGATAACAAAATATAGTTTCAATATTTCTAAATATATCCAAGCTATTGCAATGGGAAACGAACAAAATTCAGATTTATATGTAGCAACTTACAGATTTGCAGGAACAGACAGAACCATTAATGTACTGAATAGTATTGTTAACAGTTCTGTGTTAAATGTCGGATATACACCAACTAGAATAATACTCGCCGGTGCTAACTATTCAGATGCAAGATATAAGCTGAAATTAAATCTGACCTATACTAAAATCGATTAGATTTTATTTCTTATTTTTTCTTTGTAATTTGGTACATCATTTGATTGATACATCACTAATTAAATTTATATGTGCGGAATTGTAGGTTATATAGGTAAAAAACAAGCCTTCCCAATTATTATTAACGGATTAAAAAGACTGGAGTACAGAGGTTACGATAGCGCAGGAATTGCTTTGTTGGGCAGTTCCGGGGAACTTAATATTTACAAGAAAAAAGGGAAGGTGGTAAATCTGGAAGAGGCTGCCACCGGAAATGATATTTCTGGAAATGTCGGCATCGGGCACACTCGTTGGGCAACACATGGCGAAGCCAACGATTTGAATGCACATCCGCATTTTAATGCTACCGAAGATTTAGCGGTGATTCATAATGGTATCATTGAAAATTATTATTCACTAAAAACAGAACTGCAAACCCGAGGTTATATATTTCGCTCTGAAACAGACACGGAAGTTTTAGTTCATTTAATAGAAGAGATTAAAAAAAATGTGGACAGTTCTTTAGAAGAAGCAGTTCGCTTAGCATTAAATGAAGTTATAGGTGCCTATGCAATTGTGGTTATCTCCAAAAATGATCCTGATAAACTCATTACGGCAAAATTAAGCAGTCCTTTAGTAATAGGTTTTGGTGATAATGAAATGTTTGTTGCATCGGATGGCTCGCCTTTAATTGAACATACCAAAAAAGTATCTTATCTGGAAGACGGCCAAATGGCTATCTTGCATGCCAATGGTGAAGTTGATGTGAAATCTATTAAAGATAATAAAACACATGTCCCATATATTGATGAGCTTCAATTGAAGTTGGAACAAATAGAAAAAGGTGGTTTTGATCATTTCATGATGAAAGAAATTCACGAACAACCGCAGGCTATTAAAAACAGTATCCGTGGCAGAATAGACAGTCAGCAGTTTTGGGTAAATCTGGGTGGTGTGCGAGAACATGAAACACGTTTCAAAAATGCCAATAAAATTACGATTGTTGCCTGCGGCACTTCCTGGCATTCAGCTTTGATTGGCGAATACCTGATAGAAGATCTCGCTCGTATCAACGTAGAGGTAGAATATGCCAGTGAGTTCAGATACAGAAATCCGGTAATCACCGAAAACGATGTGGTCATTGCCATCTCACAATCAGGTGAAACAGCAGACACACGAGCTGCATTGGAATTAGCCAAATCAAAAGGAGCACTTACCTATGGTATTTGTAATGTTGTAGGTTCCAGTATTTCCAGGATGACAGACGCAGGATCCTACACTCATGCCGGTCCGGAAATTGGAGTAGCTTCCACAAAAGCATTTACTACGCAGGTGAGTATCTTAGCATTAATGGCATTGCAATTAGCTGAAATTAAAGGCACTTTATCGCAATCTAAATTCCATGAATATATAACCGAACTGGAAGCATTGCCCGCAAAAATTGAAAAAATATTAAAAGCAAATACTTACATACAGGAAATAGCAGAAACTTTTCAGGATGCAACCAATTTCTTGTATTTAGGCAGAGGTTATAATTTTCCGGTGGCGTTGGAAGGTGCTTTAAAGTTAAAAGAGATTTCTTATATACATGCCGAAGGTTATCCGGCAGCAGAAATGAAACACGGACCTATTGCATTGATTGATGAGAATATGCCTGTGGTCGTGTTAGCGCCTCATACACAACACTACGAAAAAGTGTTATCTAATATCGAAGAAGTAAAAACGCGTAAAGGTCAATTGATTGCCATTGTTTCAGAAGGCGACACAGAAATCAGTAAACTGGCGGAATTCGTTATACAAATTCCAAAAACTAATGAGCCTTTTACTCCGATTTTATCGGTTATTCCATTACAGTTATTAGCGTATCATATAGCTGTGTTAAGAGGTTGCGATGTTGATCAGCCTCGTAATCTGGCTAAATCTGTAACTGTAGAATAATGAAGAGAACTTTTTTTCTATTTTTCTTACTATTTAGCGGAATAACCTTATTCGCGCAGGCAGTTCCGTACAATGTAAATAAGCGTAAATTTCCATTAGGCGATGAGTTTGAAAAACTGATGCCTTTAAAGTTAGGAAAGTGGAACAGATTTGCCTTTCATGACTTTGTGCCTAACCAGGAAACAGGTACCGTTTATTATCGGTTAGCAGACAGTCAGGTTTTTCTAACCTTTGGCAGAGCTTATTCACAAACCGGTATGAATGCTATCTGGACTAAAATTTATGACGATGCTACCAGCGGAAAGGAAAGCCAGATTAAACAGAAAAATCCCAGCAGCTCTTCTGCAAAATATTTACTGATGCAGGGAAAATCAGGTTATTATTTTGCCTGGACACGCAATATGTATTTCTTTAGTATAAGATCCAGCAACAAAACCACAGCTGATGAGTTTATGAAAGTTTTTCCTTATTAATATTTATTTTAAAAAAATATTAATATATTCGTATTCTTATTTTAAACTACATTTATTGTGTTTAGAGATAAAAGAAGTTTTGTTTCTTTATTTTCGTTCATTTTATTTTCTGTCTCTGTATATGCCAAGACAGATATGATTCTTTTTACAAAAGATGGGAAACAATATATCTTAGACGGGGAATCTAAAAAAGAAAACAATATACTCATCTCAAAATCATATAAATATAAAAATACTGAAATTCCAATTTCAACAGTAGATTCAATAAGGGTAGGCGATGCTATTTACAGAACAATATCGTATAAAAATAATTTTTACATGGCTCGTCTCTTATTTTCCGGAGCAAATGAAGGTTATAAAATTCATTACCAAGCAGAAAAAATAATTGTGATAAAGAATAGTTTTAAAGAAGAATATGTACCAGTTTTAGAAAATAATAAAGTAGGTGCATATAATTGATTGATTTTAAATACATCATTTTAAAATCTAAACTTTCACCTACCATTTCAGCAGGATTCTATTTTTCAAGTAAATTTAAAAACAATGCTGAGTATAAATACACTTACAATAATGGCGCTACTTATGTGGCTGCACAAACAGATTTTGCGTTAAGAGCACTTGGATTAAATATTGGTGCAGGTGTCAGTTACAGACCCAT
>JBIKPT010000241.1:0-3338 GCA_044357355.1 Chitinophagales bacterium | reverse complement strand
AGAAGCATATTACAAGTATTTACGCAATCTGAATCCGTATGAAATTCAGGATGTTCGCATCCGATATTTTGCGCAAAATAATGCAAAAGGCTATGCCACCGGTGTTGACTTACGCTTGTTTGGTGAAATGATAAAAGGTGCTGATTCCTGGATTACTTTATCCTATTTGAATACGAAAGAAAACCTGAACAACGATTTCTTCTATTCTTACAGAGACAGCTTGGGCAATGTCTATACGAGCCCTGATAATTCTGCGAACCGTATAACAGATACGCTGACCAATTATCCGGGTTTTATCAGACGACCAACGGATCAGGCATTGTTTGTGAGTTTTTATTTCCAGGATTATATTGAGAAATATAAGCGTTTTAAAGTGCATTTTAATTTAGTGATTGGCACAGGTTTGCCGTTTGGCCCGCCTGACAGAGCACGTTATAAAGATGTATTAAAAATGCCGCCTTACAGACGACTGGATATCGGATTTTCTGCATTGCTATTGAACGGATTAAAACGCGGTGTAAAAAAACCAAACAGCTTTGGCAGCAAGTTTGAAAATATCTGGGCAAGTTTCGAAGTGTTCAATATCATCGGTATTCGTAATACACTTTCTTACCGTTGGATTAAAGATACCGAAAATAATTTATGGGCAGTTCCGAATTATCTGACATCAAGACGATTTAATGTGAAGCTGAATATTACGTGGTAGTTTAATTGTCTTAATTTGGATTTATCAGATTAAAAGATTTCAGGCTAATATGAATCCTGTCATCCAAAAATCTTTAAATCCTGATTCAGAAGTACATAAAAAAAAGGTCGAACAATTTGTCCGACCTTTTTTAATTATTAAAACTAAGTAAGTAATTATTCACCTAATGCCTTCGCTTTTTCCAGCATGTTCATACTGGCGTATACTTTTTTAAGATTCGATTTATAATCAACATTTTTAGGATCTATTTCATATGCTTTCTCCAGATTTGGCAATGCTTTTTTAAATAAGTCATCACGTTCTGCTTTCAAACCTGCATAGATTTTTCCGTCTTTGTCTATTGCATCATCCACTGCATTCATTTCTTTGTTTTTAGCCACACCGGCATTGAAATACATAACGCCTAAGTTGAAGTAAGCATCACCATATTCAGGTTTCAAAGAAATTGCTTTTTCATAATATTCTTTTGTTTTTTCCTGATTCATAGATTTGTCATACAGCACACCTAAGTTAAAAGCAAACGATGCATTGGTAGGATCACTAGCCATAGCCTTTTCAAATTTCTCAATAGATTCTTTCAAATCTCCGCCATCCAGCGTAGCATTCAGCTCATAAACCTGCAGGTTGCTGTTCTTAGGATATTTTGCCAGTCCTTTGGTCACGACCGATTTAAGTCCTTCCGTATTCTTCTGAATTTCATACACCTGAGCCAGTGTTTCATAAATCACCGCATTGTCGAAGTTCATTGCAATTAATTTTTCCAGTAAAGGTTTAACTTCTTCCGTTTTGTTGATGTTTGCTCCTGAAATGGCAGTTGCATAAATCACATTCGTATCCAGCGTGGAAACCATTGCTTTTGAGAATAAAAACTCATTAATTACACGGCTGGCATTAAAATGCAAATAGGAATCGTCGTATTTTTTAGAGTTGAAACGATTTAACCCTTCATTAAATAAATAACCGCCTAATGTATTTAACGGAGTAGAAAAATTCTTTTGTTTTTTAGGATTTAATTCCAGCTCATACGCTTTTATGTAAGCGTCTTTTGCATCAAAAAGACAATTCGGATTTTGTGTGTAAAACAATTTAGATTCATAAATCTGTTTGTACACGTCTCCTTTCGTTGTCCAGGCATCCACTCGTTTCTGGATTTCCGCATCCATTAAGGCTGCGTCAATATCTTTCTTCGCTTCCATTACTCGTCCATCCTGCAGGTTTAACTGTGCCGATGTAATTTTTCCTTTTTGTGCAAAGGTGTGTTGAATCATGAACAAACCGCCAATCATCAAAATCAGTAATTTTAAATTTTTCATTTTATTCCTCTTCATTTTTTTGTTCTTCAATATTGTTATCTGTAGTGGTATCATTTGTTATATCCGTTTCCGGTACCGTACTTTCTGCATCTGTTATTTCTTCCGTTTCTTCTTCCTCTTCTTCGTGTTCAATTTTAGAAACTGCTGCAATCGCATCATCACCTTTTAGTTTTATCAAACTTACACCTTGTGTATTTCTGCCCATGGTGCGCAGCGTATTCAACCCGATTCGTATCGTTAAGCCGGATTTATTGATAATCATTAAGTCATTGTCGTCTGTAACGGAATCTATGGCAATCATATTTCCGGTTTTTTCAGTGACATTCAATGAAATAACACCTTTTCCGCCGCGAGAAGTTACCCGGTAATCCTCTAAAGCGGAACGTTTTCCGTAGCCGTTTTCTGATACTACCATAATATCTTCTTTTATTTCCGCAGTTGTATCTGCACAAACCATGCCAATTAGTTCATCGTCAGATGCATCAATGGAGATACCACGCACACCGGAACCGGTTCTGCCGATAGCGCGCACGCCTGCTTCACTGAAACGCACTGCTTTTCCTTTTTTAGAACCTAAAATGATTTCGCATTTACCGTTCGTTAAGGCTGCCGTTACCAGCTCATCTCCTTCTCTTACTGTAATCGCATTAACACCATTGGAACGTGGACGAGAATATTCACGCATAGATGTTTTTTTCACGGTTCCGCGTTTGGTCGCCATGATGATATTGTGTGAATCCAGGAATTCTTCATTTTTCAAATCTGCCACATTGATGAAAGCTTTGATTTTATCATCCTGCGGAATGTTGATGACATTCTGTATGGGACGTCCTTTAGATGTTTTATTTCCTTCCGGAATTTCGTAGACTTTCAACCAGTAGCATTTACCCATTTCTGTAAACAGCAACAGGTAATTGTGTGTAGACGCTACGAACAAATGTTCTATAAAGTCAATATCACGTGTTTTGCCACCTTGCGAGCCTTTGCCACCGCGATTTTGTTTTTTGTATTCATCTAAGGATGTTCGTTTTACATATCCTAAATGAGAAATCGTTACCACCATTTCTTCTTCTGCAATCATATCTTCATAGGAGATATTATCGCCGTACAATACGATTTCAGATCGGCGTTCGTCACCGTATTTTTTCTTGATTTCGAGCATTTCTTCTTTGATAATATCAAAGCGTAAGTGTTCGTGCTCCAGAATATTTTTCAAATGAGCGATTAAATCGGACACTTCTTTATGTTCGGCACGAATCTTGTCGATTTCCAGACCGGTTAAACGTTGTAACGTCAATGCCAGCACCGCTTTTGCCTGA
>JBIKPT010000085.1:0-11577 GCA_044357355.1 Chitinophagales bacterium | reverse complement strand
TATCTGAATATGCAGAAAAATCACTATAAATCTGAAATGAAAAACAAACGATGGCTATCAGAATTGTTTTACCTGTGTGAGATTCCGGATTTTTATAAACGGTATCAACAATAACGGCAAGACGATCTGCGACTACAATCTTCTTAAAAAATCCCCATGCCATCAGTCGCAAGCCACTGACAAAACGATTGTAATTAAAAAATTGTTCCTGATGGAACTGATGTAATATATTTTGAGGACGTTCTATTGGTCCGGCTACTAATTGCGGATAAAACATAACATATAAGGCATAAATACCAAAATTACGTTCTGCTTTGTGATTGCCGCGATATACTTCTATGGTATAACTCATCGCCTGAAAGGTATGGAATGACAAACCAATAGGTAATAATATTGACAGATATGGTATTGGATTGGAGAAAGAAAATACTCCTAATAATTGGGTTATATTTTCGTTTAAAAAATTGTAATATTTAAATATAGCCAGCACACCGATATTTGCTATTAAACTCATGATTAAATACAACTTTTTCCTTTTCCCTTCTGAGTCTTCCAGCAGTATACCTGCAATGTAATCTATGACTATGGTAAAAAATAAGATTAAGATATAAACCGGAACGAATGCCATATAAAAATAGCAACTTGCCAGCAATAGCAGTAACCATCTGAAACGATGCGGCAAAGCAAAGAAAACCTTAGTGACAACGACGAAGAAAATAACAAACTGAATAGAATTAAATAACATGCTTTTGAAACTATTTATTGTAAATCATTACCTGCGTTGATAATTAAATTTGTACCATTTATTTGTTGAGAACAAGTCGTAAAAAACACTACTGTTTCTGCAACTTCCTTTGTGCTGAGTAATTTTTTAAATGGATGCACTTCTGTCATTTGCTCCACTATTCTATCATCAGTGTCTGCAGTTAATGCCGTCTGCATAAAAGCCGGAGAAATGCAATTTGATGTAATATTGAATTTAATATTTTCTGTTGCCCATGATTTGCTTAAGGATAACAGATAAGCTTTATTGGCAACATATTCAGACCAACCAATTGGTGGTTTATTGATATTTGCCGATGAAATAATATTAATAATTTTTCCGAACTTTCTTTTTCTTGCCAGCAAAAGAAATGCCTGTGTAATTTTAATTGCCGGAATTATATTGTGTAAGAAACTATTATAAAAGACAGCAGCGTCCGTTTTGTGGAAATATTGCTTTTCATAACCAATTACTGCGTTATTAATTAATACATCGGGTTGAATGCGATTTATTTCACTCAGAAAAGCAGTTACAGATACATCATCTTTAAAATCACAATGAATTGCTTGAATATTTTCACCGGATTCACTTATTTTTTTGGCTTTTTCATTTGATTTTGAATATGTAAAGAAAAGATTATTATCAGGATTAGCGGCTAATTCTTTAACAATTTCCGCACCTAGTCCTGTGGAGCCACCTGTAATAAGTATATTCATATAATGCCTATTTGAATTTTACCTTTTGCTACCTTTTTATTATTCGAATTCGAAAAATAAAATTTGAATTCAACAGTATTTACGGATTCGAATACATCTTCAACAATTGCATAGAAATTGAGTACATCATTCAGATAGACTGGAAGATTGTATTTAATTTCCTGCGTTTGAATAATTACATTTTTTTGTGGAAGACATTCACCAATAAAATACGATAAAAAACCATTCAATATATTTCCATGCATTACTTTTCCTGAAAATGATTTTTCTTTTGCAAATAAATCATCTGTGTGTAATGGGTTTGTGTCTTTAAATGTTTCAATAAAACCATTGTACACTTTATCAGTTACCTGAAATATTTGTGTGTATTCCTGACCTTTAAGCATTACTGATTTTGTTTAGCTGCTATAGCATCACACATTTCACCAACATTTTTCCAATTTTGAATTTCTAATGAGGTGAATCTTTGTTTAAAGTGTTTTTCAATGGCAACCACCAATTGAATATGATTTAACGAATCCCATTCTTCAATATCTTTGGCAGAAGATTCTCTGGTCAGAACAATATCTTCATTATCCAATACATCAATAAAAATTTGATTTACATCTTTTAGAATTTTCTCTGCATCCATTTTTTTACTTTTTAGTTATATAGACGTTTTTATATTGATATTCACTTAACTCTAGCTGCCATTTACCGCTAATTTCCTGAAACCCAAGATTCTTGAAATGATCTTTTACCATTTCGTTTTTAGGTGTAGGAATATATTCACCAATTATATTTTTAAATTTATTTAATTGAGCAAATTCTACAATAGTATTAAGCACAAAACCTTCCATACCTCTTTTTAAAACTCTGCAACTCATGAACCAGGTGTCAATAAACAAGTTCATTTCGTCTAGTTTTGCCAGAATTATCACACACACCAGGCCATTCTCTCCAAATTTATCATCTAAGGTGAACGTAAAGGTATAATATTTTCCCGATTGTGCCAATAATTCGATATCAGCTTCTGTATAGCGCACGGTTCTCAGATTAAACTGATTTGAACGTTGAGACAATTGTGCTACTCTTGGTATGTTGAATTTAGTGAACGACTCGACTAATGAAGTCATACTTAGCGTCTTTAAAAAATCATCTTCATTTGTGATTTTTTTTTGCAAATCTACTCTTTGAGCTTCCACCTGATATTGTTTAGTTCGTTCTGCATCTAACTCGGAAAAAGAAATTGTTTCAAAAAGGTTGAGTGTGTACAGATATTCGAGATAATCAGCTGGATCTTCCGGTAATTCCGGCACAGTAATATCTTTAATTTGTTCCCGAACAAGATTTCTTTCAAATGGATTATCATCTAAAAAGACCATTGAATCAAATCCAATATTCAGTATTTGTTGAATATGACGAATATTATCTGCTTTATTTTCCCAGTTAGCCACAAAAACAGCGATGTCATCCAATCTCAAAACCATATCAGGATGTTTCTCAAAAGGTTCTTTTGCAACGGATTCGGTATTCTTACTGCAAACCGCTAAAATGACACCTCTTTGTTTTAATTTCTTAGCCCAGTATTGAAATTCGCTGAATGCTTTTCCAATTCCAAGAGAGCCTATTTGTATATTTTCTATTCCATCATCACCAATAATTCCGCCCCAGGTGGTGTTATCTAAATCAAGTATCAGACATTTTTTAAATTTACCGGAAAGTGCGGCAACCAAATCAATAGTTCTGGAAGCTATGACTGGAAGTGCATCCAGACTTAAAACCATTTCAGTATTAATATAAACGGATGTATCAAACATTACCGATTTGCCAAGCTGATTTTGTATGGTAGATAAATCGCATATATAAAAATTGCGCTGACTGGTAGTCAGATTCATCAGCTCAAAATTCAATTTTCTTATTTGATATAAAAATGAAAGTGTTGTATTGTTTGCATAATTACCAAAAATGGCATCATCAATTTCAGGATAATTGTAATAGATAATTTTTGCCTTTAGATTTACCTGTAAAACATGAATAAATTCTTTAATTTTCTCTATTCTTTCATCAGCCAGGCTATACGACTGATTTAGATTCATTTTATTATAACTATATAAAAGTTTATGTGAAGATTGAAATATAATAACAAATTCAGGATTAAATTCATAAAATTCGGAAGAAGGATCGAAAATCTGTCTATCAATTTGATTGAAATCAGCTTCAAAAACCTCTAAATTATATCCTTTATCATAACCTGTTGCGCGAATAGCCTGATATAATAATTGAGTAGATGTATCTCCAAGTATAGCAACCTTTTTTTGCTCTAATAGACTAAAATCTTTCTTTAAATTTTTTTTTAACTCTGAAAAAGTTCTCATATTTCCGCTGTTGTGCTTAACGATCAATTCTCATGCGAATCTACTAATTTATACTGTATTAGCCTCAAAAATGATTATGGTCAAACATCTTTCAGCATTAATTTAACAATTTCAGTATTTTGGGAAAACAGGACTTAACCAATATACTTTATTTGCAAAAACAAAATGACTTGGAATGACAAGACATAAAAAAGCTACCAAATTCATATCTTTTCTGAGTTCATCTATCTTAATATTTTTAACAGTAATTGCAAATGCTATTATTAGAAATGAAAAAGTATAAGCACTGCTTCTGCCAATATCATAAACAGATAAAGCTGCAGCAAAACTTATCATAAATGCGATTATTAATATCGAAAAATTGAAAAAATTCCTGCCTCTATATAATTTATAAAGCATCATAAAAACAAGCAACCATCCAGCTTCAAATACCAGCATAAAACTTAACGCCGTTAAGTTAAAATTGTCAATAATAACACTTAGTCCAACCAACTGTTTCGGTGTTGAAAGCTCATACTCCTTTAACAGATATATGCGGAAGATGAAATAAGTAATCCAGGCAATAACTATACTAACTGAGATGCTATTTAATTTGAATAAACTACTATTTAGTCGAAAATTGCTGGTTCTGAATTGGTGCCATATAAATACAAATGAACTGGCAATAAACGCTCTTTCGTCTGTAAAACCGGCAAGTATGATCAATAAGAAGATTAACAGCGGATTTCGCAAATAAATTGCCAGTGCTAAAAAAAACATGGCATATCCATCAAAATAAAATATACTGTGAAAAGGCCATTTACCGGCAAGCGTGCAACTGAAAAGCAGCAAAAAAGTCACTGATAATAATTTATCATCCGAAATTTCATATACTATTAATAAAACTATATAAAGGAATAAGATACTAACCAAAATCTGAAGCAACATTATACTCCAAATATCTAAATGCAGTAAATGTGCAAATACAGGGATTACAATTCTGGTATTTCGTTTCTCAATGTGTGCCTTGGATCCTTTCAACTTATCATCGGCACCTTTCACTTCTATAAATTCAGCTGGAACAGGTTTAAGAGGGTTATTAATTTGCCATTGTACAGCAGAAATAACAAAATGATCCATATGTTTTCTATCACACAACAAATCCGGAAAAGAAGAAATCAGACTGAGTAAAGAGATGAAAACAATAGTCTTGATTTTCCATGGACCTGTTGTTAACTTACCCAGAAAAAAGGTTAGCTTGTTATGTATAAATTTAATAAACTGAGTAATCATGGTATTTCATTTCACTTAAAGAATACCAAAATTACATTTTTTTTTGCATTTATAAATCGATATTATAACACTATTTAGTATTGGGAATTATTTAAATAACTCTTTAAGGTCATCATCAACGTCATCTTCTCCATAGTTAAACATAGCTGAAGTAATATCGGAAAATTTATTACCTTCTTCCAGTTGGAATTTACTCAGCAAAGAATACGCAGCCATACCATGCAGTACAAATTCCATCCAGGTATTCAATTCGGCTTTTTTTACACCATTTACTTTTGCCAACACTAAATCACGCAAACCTGTTATGCCATCTAAGTTTGATTGATAAGTTGCATCCGAAATATCTGTAAGTAAATCCAACACATTTCCTTGTTCAAAATATTTTTGAACTTCGTTGTAAATATTCTTCTCTTCCTGTTGTACTTTTTTCTTTTTTACCTTTGTAGGATTTGGAAAATATTGCACAAATAAATTCCGGATAGCTTTGTCAACTATATTCTGTGCCACCCGCATCGATCCTTCCTGTTCACCTTCATATACCATTTCAATTTTTCCGGTAATGGCTGGAAATACACCTGCAAAATCGGAAATACGAACCACCGTTTGTTTTTCATTGTTTATAATAGCTCTGCGCTCAGCCGTACTGATTAAATTTTCCATAGCAGCAATGGTCAAACGTGCAGACACACCGCTTTTTTCATCTACAAATTCACTGTCGCGCGCAGCAAAGGCAATATGTTCTACCAAATCTTTAATCAATTCCGGAATGATAACTCTTTTTTCCTGTTCTTCAGATAAAATTGCTTCTTGAGCTGTAATAGCTTTAGAATCTTCAATAGTTTTCGGGTAATGCGTCAAAATTTGCGACTCAATTCTATCTTTTAATGGTGTTACGATGGAACCACGGTTGGTATAA
Source organism: Chitinophagales bacterium (assembly GCA_044357355.1). Taxonomy (GTDB): domain Bacteria; phylum Bacteroidota; class Bacteroidia; order Chitinophagales; family JADIYW01; genus JADJSS01. The sequence goes on along the minus strand of JBIKPT010000085.1, from coordinate 5,553 downwards.
TCTTCCGGATTGGCGGTAAACACAAACTGAATATCTAACGGAAAACGCAATTTGAAACCACGAATTTGCAAATCTCCTTCTTCTAATAAATTAAACAACGCCACTTGAATTCTGGCTTGCAAATCCGGCAATTCATTGATAACAAAAATACTTCGGTTGCTTCTCGGTATAATTCCAAAATGCAACACACGTTCATCGCTGTAATTTAATTTTTGAGTAGCTGCTTTAATCGGATCGACATCGCCAATTAAATCGGCAACCGTCACATCCGGCGTAGCCAGTTTTTCACCAAAACGTTCGGAGCGGTGCACCCATTCAATTGGTGTTTCATCGCCGTTAATTTCTATCAGATCTTTTGCGAAGCGCGACAAAGGCTGCAATGGGTCATCTAAAATTTCGCTTCCGGCAACAATAGGTATGTATTCGTCCAATAAATTTACCATTTGACGCGCAATCCTTGTTTTTGCCTGACCGCGTAAACCAAGTAATAAAATATTATGTTTGGAAAGGATGGCTCGTTCCACATCCGGAATAACGGATGTATCATATCCAATGATTCCGTTAAAAGTTTTCTTTCCTGATTTTAAACTTGCTATCAGATTATCTCTTAATTCCTGTTTAATGGTTTTAGTTTGATAACCTGATTTTTTTAGCTGACCAATCGTAGTTATAGTATGCATAAGAATAGAACAATACTTTTGATGTTTTGTTACAATTTATTTTATAGAATTCAAACTTTTATTGTTTCCCCAGGAAAATACTTTCTCGAAAAAAGGCAGCCATTTGTGTGTTTTGATTTTAGATAAGAAAAAGACTTCGTGTTCTTTTTCTTTCATGCCCATTTCAATTAATGCCGCATCATGTTTTGTAATACCAATTTTATTGAAATACTCTTTCATAATGAAATATTCATTTACGTTTCCACTTTCTAAACGTCCGGCAAAATACATCGGCATAAACCATCCGATGACATAGCAGCTGTAGCAGATTATTTTTCCGATGACATAGTATTTAATTTCATACCAGCCAGAGACCGGAATTTCGTATTCCTGCATAATTTTCAATACTTCTGCCCGATGTTCCCATTCATCTTCTTCAATTTCTTTTATACGGATTTTATCTTCCGATTCATTTACGGCACCGGCATGTCCCTGATAAGCAAAGGAAGCGGCACGCTCTGCAGAATAAGCTAATTGAAGCAAATCTTTTAATTCAGATTGAAGTTGTATCATAGATGAAATTACAACTGCAATTATACAGCTTTTATTTTCTTTAATAAAGTCAAAGCAACCTCTTTTCCTGTTTCCGCTCCGCCATTCATAAAACCCTGAAAATCTACGCTGCAATGTTCACCGGAAAAATAGATATTGCCAATTGGCTCACTGATATACGGAGCAACATCATTCCATTGACCAGGATAAAATGCCGAATAAGATCCTTTGACAATCTTGGATTTCGGCCACCAGGCAATATCTGCATTGTCGTTAAATTTACTTTTCATTCCAGGATATATCTTATCCAGCACCGGCAAATAAATGTCTACAAATTTCTGGACATCTTTCTTATTTTCTGCCATGTGCACGGCATCTTTACCGCCTAAAAAGACAGTATATAAACCCGGACCTTTATTGTCTGTCTGTCCATAGGAGCTATCCCAACCGTTGTGAATTTTATCATTAAACAGATAACCCATGGTTTTGTGTCTGGTTCGCCAGATGCGTTCGTCAAATCCTAAAAATAATTTAGCATTTTGTCCGTATCCTAATTCTTTAATCGCTTTTAATTTTTGCGGCTTAATCGTTCCGACATTCAATTTCACATCGCGAAGAACGGTAAATGGTATCGTGCAGATAACCATATCGGCATAGGTTGATTTCCCGTTTTCAAAAATGAGCGAATATCCGTTACCCGACTTATTTACCTCCACCAGTTTATGTTCCAGCTTTAAATTTCCGACCTCTGCAGCCATAGCATCTATTAATGACACCACACCGCCTTTAATGGAAAAACGCTCATCACTGTCTCCATAAAGCTGTACTTCATTATCTTCACTCACGCTTAGCATATCGATAAAATTCAAGGCAGAATTATCTTCCAGGTCTAAGCCGAATTCAGATAAATAACCGCATCTCAGTAACTCAAGCAGCCAACCAGATATTCCGATTTTTGCCAGATATTCTTCCAACGACATTTTATCTAAGCGAATAGCATCCGGTGTGTCATAATTTTCACCGCAAGATTCGAGGTCTTTTTGAATAACAGGTAAGAAATTTTTAAATTCATTGAACACCTGTTTCATGGTATATCGTTTATTATTTATAACATACCATTCTCTGCCTTCACCTTTAAATAATGGGTCAGCCGCATAATCATTCATTTCCAGATTATATTCTTTAATAAGTGAAAGCATTTCGGTATGTCCGGTATCTACGAATTCACCGCCAATATCCAGCGTTAAGCCTGGCAAAAATTCCAGAATGGTGTGCATTCTGCCACCACATCTTTTCAATGCATCATAGATTTCATATTTCACCGCGCCAGATTTTTTCAGGTAATGTGCAGCAGTTAAACCTGAAATGCCTGCACCTATAATGACTACTTTTGGTTTAAGTAAGGAATCGGATGATGCATTACTTGAAGAGCTGTTATTTTTGCAGGAATTAAACAGAGGAACGGATGTTGCCAAACCCAGCGCAAGAGAAGATTTTAAAGAAGTGTCTAAAAACTTTCTGCGCGAATAAAACTGTTTTTCTTCCAGTTCCTCTTCATTTATTCCGTCTAAGTAGATTCTTGATTTTTTTTGCAGATGATTCAGCAAAGGACTTTTGTATTTTGACATAGTAACTAGTTTTTGGTACTGTCAATTTACAAAAAAATATAAAAACTATCGTACTCTTCTTTTTTTATTACGTTCGTAATCTTCAAAAATGAAATCACCTAATCCATCGAGTGAGGTATAGAATGCTTTACCTTTATTAATTTCTGTAAACTCCTGAACATACTGCTGCAGGTAAGGGTCTTTTGCAATCATAAAAGTGGTGATTGGTATATTCAGCCGGCGACATTGTGCTGCGTAATTATAGCATTTGTTCACAATCTTTCTGTCTAAGCCAAAACTATTTTTGTAGTAAGTTAAGCCTTCGCGCAAACAAGTTGGTTTGCCATCCGTAATCATAAAAATATGTTTGTTGGAATTTTTTCTTCTGCGCAGAATATCCATTGCCAGTTCCAGACCTGCTACCGTGTTGGTGTGATAGGGTCCGACTTGCAGGTACGGTAAATCTTTCACCTGAATCTGCCAGGCATCATTTCCAAATACAATAACGTCTAAGGTATCTTTCGGATATCGCGTCATAATTAATTCACTTAATGCCATGGCTACTTTTTTTGCCGGTGTAATCCGGTCTTCGCCATATAAAATCATGGAATGAGAAATATCAATCATGAGCACGGTAGATGTTTGCGCCTCATATTCCTGCTCCATTACTTCCAGATCACTTTCCTGCAGTAAAAATTCCTCAGACGAATTATTAATCTGTGCGTTGCGAAGCGATTCTGTCATTAATATCTGTTCCGGTTTGTCACCAAACTGATAAGGTCGAATATCACCGGTAGGTTCGTCGCCGGAGCCGCCAAAATTAGCTTTATGATTTCCACGTCTCGACTTTTTCATTTTACCGAAAATCTCTTCCAGCGATTTTTGCCGAATCGTCTTTTCCATTTTAGATGTCATTTTTAAAACATCGCTTTTCGGATTTTCCTGTTGCAAATATCCTTTATCCATTAAATCACTGATAAAGTCACCCATTCCGTATGCATTATCAGACAGCTTATATTGTTTATCCAGCTCCGTTAACCATTCCAATGCTTCAATAACATCACCTGAGGTATAAGTAAGTAATTGCCTGAGTACCGTAAACAACTTATCAAAATCAGCTGCTGACTGGTCAAGTATTGGAATATATTTTGTAAATCGGTATCCAATCATTGATTTAGTTATTGATTAAAAATAAGAATTATTTAGCTTACATTTATAATAAATTATAACACAGTTACTTTAACAACTTCAAGAGTACTTTGTTTAATAATAAAAAGTTTCAAATGAAATACGTTACACTTATACTTTTTACGCTTTTGTTTGGTAATGCCCAATCAGCAGATTTCATGCATGATATAGGCATTGGATTCTGGTCAAAGCTAAGGAATATCAATAATGGACAGCAGACGAGTTACGGACCTTATGTACAATATATGCTAGAGGCAATTTTAAGATAAAAGAAAATATGTCCATTTCATTGGCGTCACCGATTGCTATGGGTGCGCGATTTAATCCGATTGAAGGAAATTTCTTTCAGGTACAATTACCTGCAACCGTTTTATTTAATATTGGTCATGGTGCTATAAAAAACCAAAAAAAACACGAGACTTTAGGTGGATATTTCGGCACGGGTTTTAACTACATATTGAGTGCAGCCGAAGATTTTACAGAAAGTGATTACGGTTTAATATCGCTTGCCGGAATGCGATTTAATACGCATCACCACAGCATTGGTATCCATTTTTCATATACACATGATTTCAGATTTTAAAACAACTTTTTAGGTGCCGGTTTCTTTTATACGTTTGGGTATTTTGAATAAAAAAACCTCGAAGATTTTTAATGTCTTCAAGGTTTTAACTATTGCAGCAATCCAGAAATAAATCCAAAACTGCTTATGGCTATTTTATTTTTTTACGACTTTTACGCTGTAAGAACCTGTATTGGTTTTATCATATACCGTTTCATAAATTGAAACATAAATAACACCTTCTTCATTAGCAATTCCTTCAAATTTGGAACCGGCCTGCATCATTTCACCGAACTCACCTATTTTATAAACCACTGCGCCGTATTTTGTCGACATATCATCTGTATACGCGCCATCTTTAGTGCCGCTTACGTAACCGTCCGGTCCGTATGTGCCACCGGAAAGACTTTTAAGTACCACTTTACCGGTTGCCGTAATGGCAAATTTGTCACCACTTTTCACTTTTACACCTGTATTCAGCCAGCCTTTGCTATCATTTCCTGAAATATGGTAGCTCGCTTTCAATTTATAATTTCCATCAGCACTCAACACATTTTCTTCAATAGCTGAAATATCGAGACTTTCTATTTTATCGCGCTTAAACGTCAGATTACCATATTCTGCCTGAATGGTAATATCTCCAAATGCCACAGAACCTTCGATATAATTGGAACCATAAAAAGTAACGGCATCATTTACAGTTTGGCCCGACGCTAAATCTGCTTTTTTGTACAATTCATCCGTTAATTGTTCAATGGTGTAATTATCCCGGTCAGAAATTTTATAGAATGGATTTTGTGAGTAAGTAAGTACGGTAGACAAAATAGGCGATCCGTATGCTAATAATCTTTCGTACACCACTTTAGCTTCTGCGTCATTTGTTAACGTTTGCAGTTTACTTAAATCAGGCAATACCGCACCATCTTTTGTATGATCTGAAATGATGCCTAATCTCAAGTTACTGACCTTTTCAATTGGAATAGTA
>JBIKPT010000240.1:0-3350 GCA_044357355.1 Chitinophagales bacterium | reverse complement strand
TAAATTTATGTTATGAAATTAAAAAAATAACCAATAGCGATAACCTTTGCTTAGCTGGTGGTGTTGCGCTAAACAGTGTAATTAATGGCATTATTAAAGATAAAAGCATTTTCAAAAATATTTTCATTCAACCAGCAAGTGGCGATGCTGGTGGCGCATTAGGCAGTGCGTTGGCTATATATTACGAATACTACAACAAAGACAGAAACATAGACCAAGCTGATTCTATGCAAAACAGTTTGTTAGGTAATTCATTTTCTGAAGATGAAATAAATGGAATAAAATTGTTGCACAATAATTTTCATTATTGTGAACACGAAGATGAACTTTGCAAAAAGACTGCACAGTTAATTGCAGATGGCAAAGTGATTGGTTGGTTTCAAGGAAAAATGGAATTTGGACCAAGAGCGTTAGGCAACCGTAGTATTTTGGCGGATGCAAGAAATGAAAATATGCAGTTACATCTTAATTTAAAGATAAAAAACAGAGAAAGTTTTAGACCTTTTGCGCCTGCTGTTTTAGAAGAAGATGCTCATAACTATTTTGAACTAGATGGCACTTCACCATATATGTTACAAGTACATAAAGTAAAAGGTACTCATGTAAAAAAACTTCCTGAGAATTATGCATCACTCTCTTTAAAAGAGAAGTTATATACAGTAAAATCAAGTATACCAGCAGTTACGCACGTAGATATGAGTGCAAGAATACAAACGGTAAACAAAGAACAACATCCATTATTTTACAACTTAATATTAAAATTTAAGATGACAACTGGTGAAAGCTTAATTATAAATACTAGTTTTAATGTAAAAGATGAACCAATTGTTTGTACGCCAATTGATGCATATAATTGTTTTATAAAAACAGGAATGGATATTTTAGTAATTGGAAAGTATATTTTTTATAAATGAGTTTTTCTATAATTACTTATAACTAAACATCACAAAAACATACTATATTTACAATTAAACAATGCAATAAAATTCTAACCAATATTAAAATAACACAAAATATGTTGGAACTCATTAAAGATTTGTGGCAGTTTATTTGGGAAAGAAAACAATGGTGGTTATTTCCTCTTATTTTTGCAATTTTATTGATTGCTCTATTAATTATTTTTGGTGGATCATCAGCTGTCACACCATTTATTTACTCTATCTTTTAAGAAAATGCCAAGCATACAAAAAATCATACACTTTAATAAATATAAGCATTTCCATCTTATTATATTATCACTTACAATTTTACATTTTCTATTGTTGACATATGTTGGAATATCTTTAATTAGCACAACGCTCCTATTTTATTATTTGATTTACAAACTCATACACCTATTAACATTAAGATATTTAGCTAATCATAAATTTATAGAAACAAATCTTAAAGTTTCTTTTTTAATTTTAATCACTATTGAATTGGTACTTACATTTGTTCTAAAATGGAATACCTCATCTTTTGAAAGCAAGTATAGTGTTTATAGTTCTCCATATATATATTTTGATGAAAAACACTATCAATACGGATATGAACCATTTATCACCTATTTTCAAAACGGAGCTGATACAAATTTTAGAGTAACCTATAATTCAATTGGACTTAGAGGCAAATTATTATCTAAAAAAAAAGAAACCAACGAATATAGAATAGCTCTGCTTGGTGACTCATTTATTGAAGGATATGGTTCAGGTGAAGATTCGACAATACCAATTTTATTAGAAAAAAAACTACAACAAAATAATTTTAAGGTAAATACCATAAACGCAGGAGTTTGTGGAAGCAACCCTTTACATCAAATAAAATTATATCAAAATGTCATACAAAAATACCAACCAGATTTAGTCATTATGACGTCAAATATAACAGATCTTAGCGATGTTGAATATATATCTTACAATAATAAAATGCCATTATTTGAATATTTTTTTGCTGTATCACATATTTTCAGAGCGTTTTATGTACATTTTTTTGGATATTACATAACACAAGAAAATACACCTAATTATGCAAAACAAAAAGCACTAAGAAATAGTATACATCTAACAAAAGAAATTACAAAATTCAAAGAAAAACTAAAGCTCGATAATAAAAAATTCATATTTTCATACATACCTTTAAAAGAAGAAATCATTTATAATAAGCAATTAAAGTACACCAACCAATTATACCTAAACTATAAAGAATCAAACTTAATTGACGTAGATTTAAAAACAATCTTCAAAAATGATTCATCAAGAATCGAGTCATTATATCAAAAGAATGATTTCCATAATAATGCAAATGGTTACTACATAATTTCAAACATTTTCTTTGAACATTTGGTAAATAATAATTATATAGTTATTAAATGATAGCAAAAAAAATAAGATATGCACTGGATAAAGAAACATAAAGAAATACTATTGCAGATACTCGTTTTTACAAGTATTGGTTTCTTATTTCATAAAACTTGGATGTTATATTATGCTGGCTTACTAGTAATCATTTTACCTTTCAGCCAAATTAGCGAAAGCTATATTTATCTATTAAATAGAATAATCAATCAAGTTGGTGTTGTTATAAAAACTATTTTATTTACGCTTCTATTCATTTTTATTATGATACCAATCGGATTCATTCTTAGAATAAAGAAAAAAGAAAATGAAGAAAACTATGTAATCATAAATAAAACAACAGATAAATCATCTTTTCTAAAGATGTGGTAAAAGCAGTTCTTCTTCTAACATTTTAAATTCGTCTACAACACGTTTAAACATTACCAATCCAACCTTAGTATCTTTACTAGTTGTGTTATCTACTTCGTGCTCTGCTTCTTTAAAACCTTGAATAATTCTTACTAACACGTTTGCGGCAATTGTATTATCTTTAATTGTAGCTTGAATGTATTTATACATTTCATCAAAAATCACTTTCTTGTCTGTGTCCGAAAAATTCTTAAATAGCAAATTAGTTGTAATTAAATTGTCTAATATTTCAAAAAGATCAACTAATGAATGCTGTTTTAACTGAGCAACAATAACATCTCGTTTTAACGCTTGTTCTTTATAAAAATCTACACTACTTAGAAAATGCTGAAATGTTTCGACATTTCTTTTTACTACTAAAGAATCATTCGCAATACTAAAATGATGTCTATTCAATACATCAGAAACTTCATTTAAATATTCATGGCTTCTGTATTGTAAAGCCAAATGTCTTGGTGTTTCAATATTCACAATCTTCAATGCAACATCAGCATTGTTTGCATATTCAACCATTTGTGGCAACTCTTTCCAATTGACAGTTAATGGACAGAAATTAAAATTCAAGAACACTTTTCCATCGTTCTTAAAATTCAAGAGTGTTTTAAT
>JBIKPT010000084.1:0-11644 GCA_044357355.1 Chitinophagales bacterium | reverse complement strand
CCAAAGTAATTGTGAATGCATTGTATAAAACTTTTACAGCTTACAATCTTTTATTTTAATATTTTTGTAGAAATCGTAACAACAAACTTACGACTCATTACTCACGACTCACGACTAAAAAATGCAAATAGCCGAACTCAACAAAACAGCCACACAAGTACGCAGAGATATTGTGCGCATGGTGCATCAATGCAAATCTGGTCATCCGGGCGGCTCGCTTGGTTGTGCCGATTTTCTGACTGCACTTTATTTTGAAATCATGCATATAAACACTGATTTCAAGATGGACGGCGCAGGTGAAGATTTGTTTTTCTTGTCGAATGGACATATTTCACCAGTATTCTATAGTGTGTTAGCGCGTCGTGGGTTTTTTGAGGTAAAAGAATTAGGCACTTTCCGTCATATCAATTCACGATTACAAGGTCACCCAACAACACATGAAGGTTTGCCTGGAATCAGAATTGCCAGCGGTTCTTTAGGTCAAGGTATTTCGGTAGCAATTGGTGCTTCTTTAGCTAAAAAACTAAATGGTGATGATAAATTGGTGTATGCTTTAACCGGTGACGGTGAATTGCAGGAAGGACAAATCTGGGAAGCACTGATGTTTGCCGCTGCAAAAAAAGTAGATAATCTAATCGTAACTGTTGACTGGAACGATGCACAGATAGATGGTTCGACACAGCAAGTGTGCGACCTTGGTGATTTACCGGCAAAGTTCAAAGCTTTCGGTTGGGAAGTGTTGGAAATGAAAGGCAATGTGATGGAAGATGTAATATTTACGCTGACACAGGCACAGCTGAAAGCCAAACAAGGCAAACCTATTGCGATATTGATGCGCACACAAATGGGCTTTGGCGTAGATTTTATGATGGGCACTCACAAATGGCACGGCAGCGCACCAAACGATGCACAACTGGAAAGCGCTTTATCGCAACTGGAAGAAACGCTGGGTGATTATTAATAGAGAAAACCTGTCAATTAGCAAATTTGAAAATTAAAGAAGAACAAAATAAGATGAGTTTACAAAACATCACCTACACCGATAAAAAAGATACACGCTCAGGTTTTGGCGTAGGTATCCACGAAGCAGGAAAGGCCAACCCAAACGTGGTGGCCATGTGCGCCGACCTGATTGGTTCTTTAAAGCTGGAAAAATTCATCGAAGATTTTCCGGAACGCTTCGTGCAAACCGGTATCGCAGAAGCCAACATGATTGGTATTGCTGCTGGTTTGGCTATTGGCGGAAAAATTCCGGTAGCGACTACCTTTGCTAATTTCGGAACCGGTCGTGTATATGACCAAATCCGTCAAAGCGTAGCGTATTCAGATAAAAATGTAAAAATTTGTTGCTCACATGCAGGACTTACTTTAGGTGAAGATGGTGCCACGCATCAAATATTAGAAGATATTGGTTTGATGAAAATGTTGCCGCACATGACGGTAGTCGTTCCTTGCGATTACAACCAAACGCGTTTGGCAACGAAAGCAATCATTGAAAGACACGGACCAACGTATTTGCGTTTCGGAAGACCTGTGTGGCCAATTTTCACAAAAGCGGAAGACCCGGATTTCCAGATTGGCAAAGCGCAGTTTTTATCTGAGGGAACAGATGTGACGATTATTGCTTGCGGTCATTTAGTGTGGCACGCGGTATTGGCCGGACAAGAATTAGAAAAGCGTGGAATTTCTGTTGAAGTCATCAACATGCACACGATAAAACCGTTGGATGTAGATGCTATTTTAAAGTCTGTTGGAAAAACAAAAGGTGTTGTTACCGCTGAAGAACACCAACGAAATGGTGGTTTAGGTGATGCTGTAGCACAAGTATTAATTCAAAACACACCCTATCCTCAGGAATATGTAGCGGTAAATGACTCTTTCGGTGAAAGCGGAACACCTGACCAATTATTAGAAAAATACGGTTTAATGCCGAAAGACATTATTGCAGCTGTAGAAAAAGTGATGGCTCGTAAATAAGATCGCTGATTTAGCTGATTATTTTGATTTACATGATTTCTGCATGAAAAAAATTACATTTCTCATCTTATTCATCTTATTATTTATTTTATCCAAATCAAATGAGATTGCAACTGATTATTTTGCCGGAAAAATATATTTGGAGAACGGCGACACCTTAACTGCGAAAATTCAGTTAAGCTATTATCGCTCTAATTTTATCAGAAATTCATACATGGATAATTTTGGTCATTATCTGGATGCCAAAAATAAAGTGCGAGGTCTCAATGCCAATAAAATAGATGGATTTGAAGTAATATTGGACAGTGTAAACTATATTTTTTTATCAAAAAACATATCAAATAAAAATGATAAGAAAGAATTTTACCATTTACTAAATGATATTAACAGCACTGTAAGGTTATACGAATTCTACGGTAAAAAAATAATGGCAGCAGGCTTAGTGGTTGGTTTTTTAACTGCTCCGCAATTAGCGGATGTTGCTTACATGATTGAGTATAACAACAATACTTTATATTTCCCAAAACGAAAGGATTTCAGGTATGATAAACTTGCTTTTATTTTATCAGACAATAAAGAAATTGAAAAGAAAATAGAATACCAAATCTATAAATACGACGATATTCCGCTTATTATTGCAACATACAATAAATGGTTTGCTGAAAAATAATGTAATTGCTTACACAAAAAACTTCTTGTAAAAATCCATTGCGTTTTTATAAAAAATTTTTTCGACGATTTGTAACGGTGCATAGCCAAACCAAAACTCTTTCTGGTACTGATGTTTTTCCAGATAGTCTATCAAATCCTGCTGCAGCAAGGGCATTTTCGCTGCCGTCTCGTACGGATCGATATGTGTAATGGTGCCGTCAAAATCAGTTCCTATTGCAATCATGTCCCATCCGGATTTTTTGCCCACCGCCTTGACCAGCTGGAATGCATTGTCCAGAAACAACTGCGCAAACTCACGGCGTTTCTTTTCCGAATCCTCCATTTCACTGATGCTTTTTATTAAATCCAGACCGCCCAAATTCCCTTTATCCATCATCAGGCCAATCAAGCCTTCTGAATCGTGGATGATACGCGCTTCTTCATCAGAAATATTGATACTCCATTTGTACAATCTTGATTTACGGGCTTTTACCATCAAATCATTCTGCCGGATAGAGGAATCCAATGTTTTAAATCCACTAGCACAAGCATGACTGCTGATGACCGGAATTTTTTGTTTTGGATTCAAATAATTATGATTGCCGATAAATGCATAATATTCCTTTCTGGCGGCAACGCTCATGTGTTTGGTATCTATTAAAATGCGCTTGCCGTTGTTGGAACTCAGCAGCTCCCTTACCACATGCCATCCTGCATCCGTTATACCTTTATTTTTCCCTTTATTCTGATTCACCAGTCCATTTATCGGTCGTTTAAAACTCGTTGCGTGTCCGCTGAGATGATTCCAGAAATGATGCGCCAGATTTATTATAAAAGGAGGATATTCCCAGTTTTTTATCGTCTGTATGTTTTCTGTAAGCTGTATTATTAAGGCATCTTTCGTCAACTTATCCGTTTCCGGTGCGCCTGTTCCTAAAACATGTGCCCCTTCAATCGTCACAATACCGATAAGTGTATCTTTTTTCTTGAGTGCAAGTTCCAGTTCCTTATAATTATTCACCAGTACAAATTCGCTTTTGCCATCCGGACTTTTTCCCTGCTGATTTTTTACATATTCATATTCTTCCAATAAATCTTTAAAATAATTGTAATGTTTTTTCTGATAGGCAATTGAACTCGCTGCATAACCTGTAATCACTTCCTGCGCGATATTTATCCTTCTGTTTCCTACCAGTATTTGCGGAATATTCCGAAGATGTAAAAAACCTCTTTCTGTAGGATACAAAGACAACTGAAATACGCGTACATTTCCGGCAGCCATGGCATCCAGGTTGCACTGCGATTCCATGTGAATATGTTTAACAAGCTCACTTATATTTTGCGCTACTTTTCCTTCTATCTTATGCTGAATGGAATCCCACATATTAGCTGCCGGTTCAGGATAGCCGGAATTAAATGCTTTCATATTAGGATGGCAGTGGAGGTCTATAGTAATCATTTTCTTTAAATAAATGTTGAAAAAAGCGTGAAACTAAAAGTAAGCATCAGAAGATAAAAAACAGCATCCTGTTTTCTTAAAAATATGGTAAAAATTATCCGGTAAATATTATTATAGCTCCTTTGTCCTGTCTTACAAAAAACATTGAAAGAATGGGCGGTGGGCAGTTCGCTGTTCTACAAATTTGCCAGATTGGTGAACTGTTTTGCTACTTCCAGTTCAAATGCCAGTTCTAACAATATTCTTTCTTCGCCCAGCATGGCTGCCAGCTGAACACCGATTGGCAAGCCGTCTCTGCTCAATCCAAGCGGTAAGGAGATGGCTGGTGCGCCGGTAATGTTTTGGGTAGTTGTGAAGTTGACGTAGCTGTTCAGTTTCATAATGATATCTATCGTATCCACTTCCGTTCCAAAGTGACCAATCGGCGGAGCAGGATGCGATAAAGTAGGGCTTAATAAGACATCATATTTTTCAAATACTTTATTGTAATCTGCGGTATGATTTTTCAAATTCCGGATACTGGTGGCTGCACGTACAGAAATCAGCGGAAAAAATCCGCCCAGCTGTTTGGTGAATTTGGCCGTTTTAAAATGATTGAAGGAAAATCCTTTGGTGGCATATTCCGACAGCATGGAGGCAAAGGATAAAAACGACCAGTACACCATAAAATCGCGTGTAATCTTATGTTCAAACGGATTGTTGATGTAACTCACTTCGTGTCCCAGTTGTTCTAATAATTTTCCGGTTTCCAGAACGGTTTGTGTAACATCCGTATGGCTTTCAACGCCGGTGGAAGACTTGGTAAATAAGCCAATGCGCAGTCTCTTTTTTCCGGGCTGATTTACCAATCCTATGGGTAATAATTTTTCGTTTTTATGGTATACTTCCAGGCCGTGTATATACCCAGCAGTATCTCTCACCGTTCTGCTCACGATGCCATCCTGTGCAATATCTATCGGAACAATCTGTGAAGCCGAAATAATATTTCTGCCTCGGGAAGGCTTTAAACCCACCAGTCCGCAACACGATGCCGGTATGCGGATAGAACCGCCTCCGTCGGATGCATGCGCAAACGGCACCACTCCGGCTGCCACCAGTGCGGCAGCACCTGCGGATGAACCTCCGGTGGAATGATCGGTATTCCAGGGATTCCGGGTTTCGCCATGCTGCAGGGTTTCCCCACAAGGCAATAAACCGAATTCCGAAGTGCTGCTCTTTCCTAAAATAATGCTGCCGGTTACCGACAATAACTGGTCAATAATCTTATCATTCTTCTTTGCCGGCACCACCTTAAATCCGCTGGAGCCTTTTAAAGTGGGTAATCCTTTTACGTCATTCAAATCTTTGATGAAAGTGGGCACACCGGCAAAAATTCCGGTATGTTGCATTTTTGATTCTTTAAGTGCGTGATCATAATCTGCATTTACAATGGCATTAATGGCACTATCGGTAACTTTCGCTCTTTCTGTTGCACACTCAACCGCTTCTTCTGCCGAAAATTCTTTTTCTCGTATTTTCAGGGCAACTTCCGTGGCATCCAGGTTTCCTAAAATTCCGGTATCAAATGTGCTTATCTTTTTCATGAATTCATTTTACAGAAAATTACTTGTTTTTCTTCGCTTCTTTAGAATATTTGAACTGATAAAATTGCTGCATCAGCCAGGCTTCTATTTTATTGATGGATTTTGCACCGTCTAAATATTTCGCCAACACAAAAGCTTTAGATGTTTTCTCTAATAATTGTGCAGCTACATAAGCATCATCAATACTATTGCCTAAGCAAATACTATTACCATTTAATAATACAGAGGCAAATCTTCCATTTAAAGAGTCAATAATATCATTATCGTTTTTTGCTATGCGAACAGTTACACCCAGCAGTTGTGCCTGATCATCTAAAATTGGTGGAATTTCTTCTTTTACTTGTGATGCAAACTCTTGTTGTGTAATTAAAACCACCTGCACTTTTTTTCTTTTAGAAAAGATTTTAGAAAAGACAGTATCAGTGTCTGCAACAACAATATCTTGTGCTGTGAGCGATGAAAGTGCTTTATTTTTTGGTGTTGTGATAATTTCATTGTTGTCCAATCGCATGGCGATTTGCAACACTTCTACCTTGCCCCAACTTTTATACCCAGCGCTTTGCTGCTCAAAAAAACCAGCCGCTTTTAAAAGTATTTGTATGGCTTCTTGTTTATTCATGTTCTATCTTATCTTGATCTTCATTGCGAGACAGAAGCAATCTTGATAATATAAGATTGCTTCACTGCGTTGGCAATGATGTTACGCAGTTTTCATTTTGGATTCAATAAATAATTCACAAGCTTTTTCTAAGGTTCGTGCTACTTCAAAGGTTGCTTCCAAATCTTTTCCGATACAAACCACACCATGGTTCGACATCAACGCAGCGTTAGATTGTTCTATGGCTCTTGCTGTTTCAACTGTAATTTTTTTAGTGTTTGGCAAAGCATACGGTGCCGCTTTAATTATAGTT
The DNA here is from genome assembly GCA_044357355.1 of Chitinophagales bacterium. GTDB lineage: Bacteria > Bacteroidota > Bacteroidia > Chitinophagales > JADIYW01 > JADJSS01. The sequence continues at coordinate 5,063 of JBIKPT010000084.1, read as the reverse complement.
GCACCTAATATTTGTTGATGTTCTTTGTTCAAAACTATAACATCTTTTTGTGCAGCTGCAACAATAGATGCAAATAGTTGATGTGTGTGTATGACAGAACTTATATGTGGACGCGTTTTATATACTTCACAATGCAATTTCAATTCTGATGATGGTTTTAGCTTTCCTTCGTACTTTAATGTATAAATATCCACTAATACCATTTCGCCTGGTGTCAACTCATCGTATTTTCTGCCACTTGGTGTAATCACCATTTGCGTGTCACTCACCTTGATGCTTACATTACCCCAGGTGCGTGCTACTAAGCCTTCTTTTAAAAGCAATTTACCTGCTTCACATACTTTATTTTTTGCTTCTTGAATATCCATAATTATAATTCAAATCTTGTTTTATTGATGGCTTGATATGTCTTTTGCAGTTGATGGAATACGTCCTTATAGCTTCTAAAAAGTTCATCATATACTTTATGGTATTCCGCATTTGGCACAAACGTATCGACATCCTGTATCAACTGATGGATATCTGAAAAATCCTTCAGGGCGCCGGAACCCACCATGGCACACATGGCTGCCCCGAAAGCGCCTGCATTGACCGGCTGTGACGTTGTAATGATTTTCCGTTTGGTAATATCTGCTATCAGCTGCATCCAGGATTTATTTCTGCTGCCCCCTCCTGTTATCTTTAATGTATCGAATTTGAATCCGTAATCTTTTTCAAGATTTTCAATGGTCCACCTCAGGTTATAGGCAATCCCTTCAAAATTGGCACGTGCTATGTGTGCACGGGTATGCTGGTGTGTCAAATTAAATAACGTAGATCGTGTAGTTGTGGTGCTTACCGGACAACGTTCGCCTAAAAACCAGGGTGTCATCAGTAAAAAATCAGCGCCTGCATTGATAGCATTAACTTCTTTTTCAATCAGTGAAAACAACTGCTGTTCTGATAGATTATTCTTTTCCTGCGGATAATACGTATTCACCAGCCATTGCGTGTTGATGCCAGCCGATTCGGTAATTCCGACTACGATATTTTTTTTCGGATCTGCGCTTTGCAAACAAAAAGTAGCATTCTTAAACTTTAAATTTCTGGCTGTAGACACACCCACCCAAGCGGATGTTCCAACATAAATATGTGCTTCGCCTTCACCGATGGCTGTGGTGCCTATCGCTGCACTTTGTGTATCATCGCAACCGCCATAAACACCCGTATTTACTGACAGTCCGAGCTGTTCGGCTGCTTCTTTTGTAAGCGTTCCAACTAAATCTACAGAACGCACTAAATGAGGTAATTTATTTAAATCGATTTTGCACAATTTAAAAAATAAACGTTCCCAGTCTTTCTTTTTAACATCAAAAGCATATGAACAGGCTCCGGACCATTCGGCAACCATTTTTCCTGTACATTTATATTTCAGATAGCCGTTTACATCTAAAATTTTATAGGTTTTATTATAAATTTCAGGATGTTTATCTTTTAACCAGATAATTTTAGGAATCACATCTTTTCCTGTTAATTCCGTGCCAGCCACTAATTTGAAGATCCGTTTACCTCCAAAATAATTCATGGCTTTTTTTGCTTGTTCTTCAGCACGTCCGTCTACCCAGGAAATATTTTTGTATAATACTTTTCCGCTTTTGTCGACCGGAATGACACCCATAGCCTGTGTTGAAAAAGCAAGCCCTTTTATATCTTTTGTTGAAACAGCAGTTGATTGTATAATCCTGTTGGTTGCTTTACAAACGGCATTCCAGTAATCCAGAGGATCCTGTTCCACCCAACCCGGATTGGGTGTATATAAGGGGTATTCTTCTATTGCTGTGGCCAATACATTGCCTGCTGTATCAATTAAAATTGATTTTACACTGCTGGTACCGACGTCGTAAGCTAGAAAATAATCAGGCATTACTTATTTTGTTTGTTTAAAATAATTTCTCTCATCACCGATTTTAACTGAAGAGATAACGCTTTGTATACTTCCGGTTTATAATATAACAGGTTATCCATTTCATAAGGATCTTCTGTGAGGTTGTATAGCTCGGTTTCCACCTCTTCCGCTTTTGTTTTTAAAGCTAAAGTTTTTTCATCACCTTCTGCAATCTTCTTCATTAATTCAGTGTCTTTCATTCTGAATCTATTACTGAATTCCAGAACTTTTTTGGTTGTATTTTTTTGCCATTCAATAAACTTGTATACATTTTCATTTTGAATGCCATTTTCTAATGTAATCACCTTTATTCTTAAAGCATTATACGTTGGATGGTCCATTATATACAACGGTAAAAACTTCATACTAAGTTTGGGTTTTCCATACAAACCAAAATAAGACAAACTTGGTCCGATATATTCCATTACAAACCGGTCTCTGAAATTAGTTATACTATCACTGTATAGTAAAGGAACCATCGAAATGCCTTCTACTCTATCCGGAATTCTTACGCCGGCAATCTCCAGAATAGTTGGCATCAAATCCAGATTGGTAACCCATTCTTCCGATTTTCCGGGCGTTTTAAGGTATAGCGAATCGCCCCCGGTAATTATCATCGGCACCCTTATCGCTTCTTCATAAGGCGTGGCTTTATTCATCATGGCATGTGCACCCAGCATATAACCGTTATCAGAAGTAAAAACAAGCAAGGTATTGTCCCATTCTCCGTTATCTTTTAGATTTTTTATTACGTTGCTGACCATATCATTTATAGCGTACAGGGAACCTAAACGGTTATACCAGTCTGCCTCCAAAAAACTATTAATTGATTTAGGTACCTTTCCTTTCAAAATTAAGTTGTAAAGAAATGCTCCCTTGTTCATTTGCCTTACTCTTTTTTTCCAGGAATTTTTGAGGAAAGATGATTTATCTAACGGTATTTTCTTTTCTGCAGCAGTGGCAAATTTACCATAGTCATTATTAAAATTCGGTTTAACGGGAACAGGCACATTCTTCCATTGCTCTTCTGCCTTATTTGCATACCTGGGTGCAGCCTGTAATGGATTGTGCGGCGCAGTTGGTGTTAGAAACATAAAGAATGGCTGATCATCATTTTTTTCTGTATCATTGATAAATGAAATTGCCTGATTGGTTAATACATCCGTTGAATAATCTGCTGAATTAAAACCATACTGTTTTGTTTGTTGGCTGGTTACATTCCAAGCTGTATCGTTTTTAGGATTTCCGCCATTCCACTTTATAATATTATAACCATATCCTTTGTAAAAAGTATGATTCGTAAAAACAAAACCATCTGTCCAGCCATAAATGGGTTCTGCATTGTTTTTGATACCATAACCATTTAAGTACTTTCCAATTATGGACGTTCTGTAACCGGACTTGTTTAAATAAACTGGCAAGGTAAATGGTTCGTTATGCTTAAAGGCACTCCAGCCGCCGTTTACAGATGCATTTCTGTAAACGCCATTGGTATGCGCATAACTGCCGGTTAATGTTGCAGAACGACTCGGGCAGCAGGTAGCCATGGGTGTAAAAGAATTGGTAAAATCTATTCCGTTTATTTTTAATGAATCAACTGTTGGTAAAACATCCCTGAAATATTGTGATGTGTAAATGGCATCCAAATCATCACACAATACTATGATGACATTTGGTTTTCTTGATGGATGATCAAAATTATTTGCTGCTGTATTAATACTTTTAGTATAAACAACAGATGTTGCGGGTGTTGGTACGGTTGATATAAAATTATCAGAAATGGCAGAATACGCTGTTTTGCTGACTTTTGCAGAACGGCAGGAAGTCATTAATGCTATAACAGCAAGCAAGAGTATTATTTTACCTTTAAACATTTTTAAATACATTTTCAAACCGGTTCAATGCATCATCAATCACGTCATCACTATCCGCCATGCTGCAATACAAACGGCTTCCTGCTAAGGTTACGATTCCTTCTGCCATGTAGGCTGCACCATACTCTTCCATTAATTTTTTCCGTTCATTAATTTCAGCCAGTACTGATTTTATTTTCAGCAGTTTGATTTTTACATATAGTGTTCCAGCTGCTTCCAAATGACAAATGGAACCTTGGTTAAACGCCACGAATGGTAATCCATACTTATCAATTAATTGATTCAAACCATTGGTGATTCTGTCGCCAGCTTTACCCGCTTTTTCACAAGCATTGGTTCGTTGTATTTCTAATAAGGTATGATACCCTGCACAGCAACTTAATGGATTCGCGGCCATCGTACCACCCACTTTTACTTTTTTGCCACCTTGTAAACCGGCAGCCAGACCATCCATATATTCTGCTTTTCCACCAATGCCACCTGCTGATGGATAACCACCAGCCACTACTTTTCCAAAGATAGTTAAATCCGGCTTTACATTAAAGTATCCTTGTGCGCCGCTCATGCCAACTCGAAATGCGGTTACTACTTCATCAAAAATCAATAATGCCCCATATTGGTCACATAAATCTCTTGCTTGCTGCGCAAATTCTTTATAGACCGGATAAGTACCGCTTTCGGGGCCGAGTGGTTCCAGAATCACCGCAGCGGTTCCGCCACGTAATCTGTTCCATTTTAATTTACTTTCCAAAGCATCAATATTATTTGGCGGAACTGCTTGTGTGTGCCAGTGCATCATGAACGGAATTCCTTTTGCATCAAAAAAACGTGTTCCGGGAATGCGTAAATCGTATATCATCTGGTCGCTCCAGCCGTGATAAGCACCGCCAATTTTTATAATTTTACTTTTGCCAGTTTTGATACGCGCTAAACGCAACGCACCCATGACCGCTTCTGTACCGCTGCCTAACATACGGAATCGTTCTACCGATGGAATATTTTTGCAAATTAATTCTGCTAATTTGAATTCATACTCGTGCAGCAAACCTGTTGACGGACCACACTCATTGATTAATTCAATAGCTTTTTCTCTTACTGAAGCATAGTTGCTGCCTAATACCGTTGGACCGCCAGCTTGCAAAAAATCGATGTATTTATTGCCATCTGCATCATATAAATGAGCTCCTTCTGCTTTAGTAAATGCTAAAGGAAAAGGATAATTAAACGCCAGATTATGTTGCACACCGCCTGGAATATATTGCTGT
>JBIKPT010000083.1:0-11661 GCA_044357355.1 Chitinophagales bacterium | reverse complement strand
TAATACGAATGAAGAAAAATATGCAACACTCTTAAAAAACCAACGTTTTCTTTTTTTTAAGAATACTATTTTAAGTGAATTGAAGCATGATTTCAATAAACACATGGATGCATTGATTTTTGAAGGCACCAATTCCGGCGAAATTCAGGCCCGGCCATTTATTGCCAATTATTACAGTAAGACGGTTTGGAATGCTTTTTTATCCATTTTGCTTTTTTGGGCAAACGATAAAAGCGAAAACAAGGAAAATACAGACGTGATGGTAGAAAAAACAATACATTTTACGTTTGACTTACTGGCACCCAATCCGATTGATTCCGGAATAGATTTAGTACAGAATTTCTTGAAATTGAGAAAATGATTTTTGCATTACGCACTACAAATAACTTATAACGAATTAACATGTCAGCCGAACAAGATAAAATACCGACATCCAAGGTAGAACGTGCATCACGGGTTTTTAGAACCAGCATGAAAGTGGGTGCCAATTATATAAAACACAATGCTCAAAAAGCAGTTGGCAGCCAAGTCGATGAAAATTCATTGAATGAAAAAAATGCAGAAGAGTTGTTTAAGCTGATGAGTCAGTTAAAAGGAAGTGCTTTGAAAATTGCACAGATGATGAGTATGGATAATGGTTTGTTGCCAAAAACATTTGCTGATAAATTTGCCTTGGCACAAAACAGTGCAATGGCATTGAGTGGTCCGCTGGTGATGAATACGTTTAAAAAATACATCGGTAAAGCACCGAATGAAGTGTTCGATAAGTTTAATGTAAATGCGGTGTATGCGGCATCTATCGGACAGGTGCATGAAGCCTGGAAAGACGGACACAAACTGGCCGTGAAATTACAATATCCCGGTGTTGCTGATAGTATTCATTCCGATATAAATCTGGTGAAGCCATTGGTGTTGCGATTTATTGGTGTCAAAGAAAAAGATGTAAAGCAGTATTTTGAAGAATTTGAGGAACGCCTTAATGAAGAATGTGATTATGAAATGGAATTAAAAAACGGTACTGAAATTGCAGCAGCCACACAACACATTCCGAATCTGATTATTCCAAAATATTACAAAGAATTGTCTGCTAAGAAAATCCTGACGATGGAATGGATAGAAGCAAAACCGCTGCAACACTTTTTAGACAATGAAACCAATCAGGATAAAAAGAACCAGATAGGACAGGCCTTGCTGGATTTTCTGCACTCATCCATACATGAACATCAGCGTTTTCATGCCGATCCGCATCCCGGGAATTTTTTAGTGACAGCAGATAATAAATTAGTGGTACTGGATTTTGGTTGTGTAAAAACCATTCCACAGGATTTTTATAATTTCTATTTTTCGCTGGTTAGAGAGGATGTTTTTAATGATCAGCAGAAATTACGTCAATGTCTGGTTGGTCTGGATATGCTTCGGGAAAGCGATACGAAAGAAACGGAAAATTTATTTATTGATACAGCTGTCAGAGCCATCCAGAATATGTCTTTGCCAATGAAAAGCGAAACTTTTTATTTTGGCGACAGAGATTTTTATAATCAGTTGCAAACACACGGAGAAGAAATTATGTCCAATAAGGAATTCAGAAAGCCAAGTGCAATGCGTGGTTCACGTCATGCTATATATTTGCATCGTGCATTTTTTGGATTGTATTCAATCTTGTTTAAATTAAATGCAACCGTTAATATCGATAGAAGATTTATAGATAAGGTTGGTGTTTAATTCTTGATAACTTGCGTTGCGATTACCTTAGCATAAGCTATTACGAATTACTTCGTCATTAAATTTATAGATTTTACTAAAGGCTTTTTATTCGATGTTGTTTTTATGTCCAAGTGTTCTGTTGTATAACCTTCTTTCGTACACTCAAATGAATAGGACGCATTGGTGTCTAAATAAATAGTAAGTTTTTTATTGTACATTGCTTCTTTTATGACTTGTCCGTTTTTCTGTATACTTACTTTTATTTCATCAGATACTTTTCCATCGCAATACAAATTCAAGTCAAACGGAATGTCATTATATTCAAACTGATAGATATCATCACTGCCAACACCACCGCTTCTGTCAAAAGAGAAAAATCCTTTGCTGAAATTGCCATCTAAATAAAACCCAAAATCATCAGTAGGTCCATTGAATGGCTTTCCAAGATTTTCCGGTTTACTGAATTCACCTAATTTATTAGGAACACTCTTAAAAATATCCATGCCACCAAAGCCGGGATACCCGGTGGATGAGAAATATAAAGTTCCATCTGAATGAATAAATGGATAGCGTTCATCACCAGGCATATTAATAGTTTTTCCTGCATTTTTGGGTTTGCTCCATATCTCATTTTGTAAGGTGGAATAATAAATATCTTTTCCACCAAAATTACCGCCTCTGTCTGACGTAAAGAAAAGCATGTTACCTTCTCTGTTAATACTTGGAAATGCACAGGAATACTCTTTGTCATTTAATTCCAATTCTTTGATGTCTTTCCAGTTGTAGTTCACTTTTTTGGCAGAAAATATTTTCAATGTAACATCACCTTTCTTGTAGGTGATTGCATCTCCATATTGAAAATTATTTTTGGTGAAATAAATTAGTTGCTTAATGGTATCTACACAAGCCGGACCGCTGTTGTAGTTTTTAGAGTTTACCACACCTTTTACGGGTTCTATGGTATAAGTGCTAACACTGCTTGGAAAGGCAAAAAAAACTTCCTGATAACCACTACCGGAAGTTCCGTTGGTTTTTCCTTGTCGCGCAGACGTAAACAAAATGCCATTTTCATTAGGAACCGCACAAAAGTCAGATGCTGTTGAATTTACAGTGTTCAGATTTTTGAACTGTATCTTTCTTTCAGAGGCAATACTATTTTTAGGTGCATTGCAGGATAGTAAAAGTGTCCTGGCAATAACTGTGTCGTTGTCTGATTTTAAATCCAGGTATTTTTTTAGCCATATTTTTGCATCATCGTATTTTTAATTGGTCATTAGCAGCTGCCCGTAATATAAATACGATTTAGGAATGGCATTTTTATCGGCAACGACAAGTGCATAATAGGTTTCTGCGTTTGCATAATCATTTATTTTACGATAGCATTCCGCAAGTTTACGCACAGCTCTGATGTTTCCTTTATCAGCGATTGGTTTATACAATTCAATCGCCTGCGCATATTTATAATCGGCAAATAATTTATCAGCTTTGTCCATTTGTGCGAAAGAGGAAAAAGTTATAAGTAATAAGTAAAAAGTAATAAGCGTTTTACTTTGTATTAATTTATGTAAACGATAAATCATAAATCTAAATTCTAACATCTCAAATCTCAGATAACTTCATCAATTTATCAAATTCTATGCCTCTTTCTGTTCGTTTCAAGGTGCAGCATTCTACATCTTTATCGTGTTCAAAAAATAAGATATGATTGTTCTCGAATGCTTTTTCTAAAAAGATTGTTTTTTCCTGTAAGGTATCCATTGGCCGAATGTCGTAAGCCATGATGTATGGCAACTTAATATGATGATGTGACGGAATCAAATCGGCACAATAAGAAATAGTTTGTTTGCTTTTATAAATATGGCACAGCATCATGGATTCGGTGTGGCCAAAGACAAATTCAATCTCCATATTTTTCATGCCCAATTCTTCATTTTCCACAAATTTTAATTTTCCTGAATTGAATATTTCAGATAAGTATTCCTTCAGGTAAGAGGCTTTCTCTCGTGCGTTCGGATTCAGTGCCGATTTCCATTGTGTGTGCGAAGACCAATGTGTGGCGTTCGGAAAGCGCAGCGTTGGTTTGCCATTGCCGTTTTCTTTGAGTGCACCAATACAATGGTCGAAATGCAGATGCGTTAAAAAAACATCGGTAATATCAGCAGGAGCGAAGCCGTGTTTTGCGAGCGATTGCTCCAAGGTATCCTCACCAAACGGCTGATAGCGTTTTCTGTAGGTATCGTCGATAAAATCACCCATACCGGTATCAATCAGTACTAAACGATTTTGATCTTCTACCAGTAAGCAGCGCATTGCCCAGCTGCACATATTCTGTTCATCAGCCGGATTGAGTTTTTGCCATAAGGTTTTTGGCACCACGCCAAACATTGCACCACCATCTAGTTTGAAATAGCCTGTGTCTATAGTATATAGCTTCATAGCTTAAAATTTGTAAGTAAATATAAAATAATTAACTGTAAAAAATCAGCAAGCAAATACAATGATACATTTGATTGGATCTTGCCCGAAATTCTATCAATTATTAATAACCATTAAATAGCAAAGATTTCTGCTTCAAACATATTAAGAAAAAAGAGTTGGAGTTGGTTTGTTGAGTCTACTTTTTATAACTCTTCTCATAAATCGCAATCCACTCGTCCACCGTTATTTTAGATGCTAATTCACCAATTAAATCAAACGGAATTTGATCAAGTTTTTTAAAGCGAATACAGGATTTTCCCATATCTAATTTTTTAGTACTGCGTTTTGCAAATTCTGCAACAAACCAATCTTGTAGTTTTTTGTCAGCATAAATTCCCATGTGATACACTGCAATAAAATTCTTTTGAGAAGCAATACTTAAAAATGGCAGCGCATCTTCTGGTTTGCAATGGTAACCTGCAGGATACAATTTATGTGTTACTACATAAGTAAGCATACCGTATTGCATGGTTTCTTCAAAACCTTTAGGTAAGTTTTTTTTGATTACTTTTTGTAATTCAGTTATCGCTATTTTACGGTCTTCCGTAAGTGAGTCCACATAAGCAGTTGGTGTAGTTGCTGTTGAAGTCATACTTAAAGTTATTAAAATTATTCTTTTCGTTCAATTTATTTTCATTCTGTCTTCATAAAACAGATATACTTTACTATTTTTAGTCAAATGTAAAAATGCAACGTATGAATAAATATCTGATTTTAATTATCATGTGCATCTGTTTTAATAGTGCATGCCAGAAAGAAAACATAGATGACAGCAATACTATTACGGCCAACTGGATGAGCAATCTGCTCAAAGAAAATCCTAATAAAACAATAGCATTTAAGGATATATCCATTCCGGGCTCGCATGATGCAGCTATGTATGTTTTAGAGGATTGCGTTGGTGGTAATGCTTGTAATACACAGACGCAATATCTGAATATGAAAACCCAGCTGGAACAAGGTTTACGTATGTTTGATATCCGACCTGTTCTTTACAAAGGCAGTTATTACACACAACATGCTACAGATTGCAATGGCTTTGGCTGCAAAGGCGATAAGATGGAAAATATCCTGACGCAAACCAAAAACTTCCTGGACAATCACTCAGAACTAGTTATCCTGGAACTTAGTCATTTTTGCGGACTCGAATCTGATGATGCTGCTTTTCTGGAATTTGTCAGAAGTAAATTAGGCGATCATATTTACAAGGAAATAACAGCGAGCAATACTCCATTCTTCAAACGTCCACTGACTGATTTTATTCCAACAAGTCAGAAAACAGGCAAGGTGATCCTGATTTTTGAAGGAATTGCTGATTCTCCTGCAAACAGAGAAGCAGGTTTATTTACAAGAAATATATTACCTGCAGTAGGCGGGTGGACCGATGATAATAACTTTCCTGAATTAAAACGAAATCAATTGGGAAATTTTGCTGATTATGAGAATGACAGTACAAGTTTATTTCAGTTTTCCTGGCAAATTACACAGGATGCACCTATGGCTGTAGCTTGTGTACTTACACCGGATGGAGCAAATTCTATACAATCAGCCGCTAATAATGCTAATGAGCAATTACCTGTCATTGTAGATAGTTTAATTGCAACGAATGCGATACGTAAAGGTAAAATTCCTAATATTATATACGTGGATTTTGCGGATGCATTTGTAACAAATCTTTGTATAAAACTAAGTAAACTAAGTATAGAATAAGTTGATTACAACTTAAAAACCTTTGCGATTATTTTATGATAGCTGTTTGGGAAAAGTCGCACAATAAAATCCAGCGCTTTCGCATCACTTCCAATTAAAATTCGCGATTTATCTTTTTTAATGCCATCGATAATAATTTCAGCTGCTTTGGAAGCAGGCATTTTTAACGCTACTTTTTCAAATTTAGCCATCGTTTTTTTCGCCAGTTGTATTTCCTGCGTGGATGAAATACGTGAATTTCTCGCAATATTCGTTTTTATGCCACCGGGATGCACCGACGCTACTTTAACGTTCGTTCTTAATAATTCTGCTTTCAGGACATCTGTAAAACCTTTCACACCAAATTTTGCCGTTGAATACGCCGAGTTGGTAGGCATACCTGCTAATCCATATACGCTGGATACATTGACGATATGACCTTTGTTTTGCTGTAATAAATGTGGCAGAAATGCTTTGGTCATACGAACAACACCATACAGATTTATATTCATCAGCCATTCGAAATCATCTAAAGGTGTTTCCGTAAAATTTCCGGACGCCAAACCAACACCTGCATTATTCACCAAGATGATTGTTTCATTCGGATATTTTTGAATGATAGCTGCTGCAAAAGTATTGATTGCTTCATGGCTGGCAACATCCAGAATATACTTTTCTGCTTTACCGTTTGCCTGTGAAATCGTCTCATCCAGGCCTTGTTCGTTAATATCGGCTGCTATGACATTGGCGCCTTCAGCAATCGCTTTTAAGGTCAATGCTTGTCCAATGCCGGAACCAGCACCGGTAATAATGAAAAGACTACTTTTTAGTTCGCTCATGCTTGTTCTCTTTCATACAAACATAGTGAAAAATAGGATAGTTTAGATGCTGAAACAAGTTTGTGCTCGTACAACATAAATAATATAACAACTTTTTGTGGAATAAAATTGAGTAAAACTCAACGTACGTCATCCTGAACTTGTTTCAGGATCCGTTATAAAAATCTAAATGGCACTCATTTTCAGTGCCGTCACCGCAGCTTCCACGCCTTTGTTTCCGTGTTTGCCACCGGCTCTGTCCAGTGCCTGTGCTTCATTATTCGGTGTGAGTACGCCAAAAATAAACGGAATATCAAATTCAATATTCAAAGTCTGTAATGCATTTACAACGGACGTCTTGATGTAAATATCGTGGTCAGTTTCGCCTTTTATCACACAACCTAAGCAGATAACACCGGCAAGATGATGTTGCTGTGCTAATTTTTTACCGGCAAATGGTAATTCAAATGTGCCCGGAACAAAATGTACATGGATATCATTTTCAGAAACACCATGTTTTATCAATGTTTCCATACAACCTTTCAGCAGTTCAAAAGTGATGTGCTTATTCCATTCAGCCACGGCAATTCCAAATGATTTACCATTTCCATTCGGTACTTTTTCTGTATCGTACGAAGAAAGATTTTGTAAAGCTGAGGCCATGTTGAATTTGAGATTTAAGATCGGAGATTCAAGATTTATTTTTTAATGCATAAATCATAATTGACTAAAGTGTTTCCGCTTTCAGTTTAGCAACAGAAATTTCTGCAGCCATTCCTTCCTGTGAACTTGGATAATTCTTATTTAGTTTCTTGTATAATTCTAATGCATCTTTCTTGCTGCCTTTTAATTCCAGGGCAAGTGCTGCACGATATAAATAGGTTGGTGCTGTAAGTTCATTATCGGCAGCATCGGCTGCTTTTTTGTAATTTTCAATAGCTTTATCCATTTGGTTTTGTTCTGCATATGCATCTGCCATACAGCCAAATTTTCTGGAATTTAACAAGGGATCTTCCGTTTTGAAACTTTCCAGATATTTAATCGCATCTGCAAATTTTCCTAATTTTAAACTGGCAACGCCGGCACCAAATGCCGCACGATTTCCTGCAGCAGTGCCGCTGTATTGCTTTGCAACCGCTTCAAAACCTAAATGTGTACCGTCACCTTTTAAGGCTAATGACATCGAGTCTACTTCAAAATATTTCTGTGCATAAATGATAGCATCTTTTGCTTTGTTTTCTTTAGGACCTTTCACCATATTATTATAAGCCCACCAGCCGCCAATTGCAAGTACAAATACAGCAATTCCACCTAAAATAATGTTTCTGTATTGCTCAAAAAAGTATTCTGCGTTGGAAAATATACCGGTTAATTTTGCATTACCGTCTTCTAAAATATCGTGCTCTGTGCCTTTTGTTTTATTCTTTGCCATAATTTTGCGTTAAAATAGAGCGCAAAGGTACGATTTTTAGCGGATTTATAAAATTTTTTATCCACTTAGCGTTCACTTTTTACTATTTACCAATTTGAGCGTATCTTTACAAAATGTCGGATAATCCGTTCTATATTCAGCAAATTAAGCTTACCAACTTTAAAAATTACGGGTTTAAAGCCATTGATTTTTCGGAAAAGCTTAATTTCATCGTCGGAAATAACGGAATTGGCAAGACTAACCTGCTGGATGCCATTTACTATTCCTGCCTCACCAAAAGCTATCTTTCCTCGTCTGATGTTCTGGTGCCTAATTTTGCAGATCATTTCTTTAGAATTGAGACTAGTTTTATTTTAAATAATGATAATCAATTACTTGAGATAAAATATTGGAAGCAGGAAAAGAAAGAAGTGCTTATTAATAAAGCAAAAATTGAAAAACAGGCTACCTTTATAGGAAAATTTCCTTGTGTTATTATTACACCGGATGATAATCAACTGATTTTGGGTGGCAGCGAAATCAGACGGAAATTTATGGATGCCACTTTGTGCCAGTTTTCGACAGAATACCTGACGCAACTTATTGTTTACAATAAAATATTGGCACAACGAAATGCATTACTGAAGTCTCTTTTTGAAAATCGCTCGTTTGATAAAAATTTACTGGATATCTATAATGAAAAGCTCGTAACTGCCGGAAACCTGATTTTTGAATATAGAAAAGCTTTTTTAGAGAAATTTATTCCGATTTTCAGCACTATTTACCGACAAATATTTGATGGAGAAGAGGAAATCAGCATACGATACGATGCAGATTTGCAGGAAAATACGTTTGAAACACTCTTACAGGATTCCTTACCACAGGATAGAAATGCTCAACGCACCACCAAAGGTATCCATCAGGATGATTTGGTATTTGAATTAAACAATTTTCCGGTGAAGAAAATAGGTTCACAAGGTCAGCAAAAAACATTTCTGCTTTCCCTGAAACTGGCGCAGTATGAATTGTTAAAAATGGAAAAACAAATCAGTCCGTTGTTATTGCTGGATGATATTTTTGATAAATTAGATGCCGGAAGAATTTCAAAGATATTTCAACTCATTAATAATGATAACTTTGGTCAGGTATTTATAACAGATACCGACGAGCCGACCATTTTGGCATTAATTGAACAACATTTGATTACCAACTATAAAATCATCAACCTTGTCTAAATATAGAAACAGCAAATTTGTGGCATTGAAAGACGTGCTGGACGACATGATTCGTGAGATGCGCATTGGTGGAAAAATGGATGAAATGAAAGTGCGTAAATACTGGCACGAGTTGATGGGTACCTACATCACCAATCATACGACACGTATTTTTTACAAACAAGGCAAACTGTTTGTATATCTGGAATCTTCCGCTCTGAAACAGGAATTGTATCTGGCAAGAACCAGGATTATCGCCAATTTAAATGAACGCCTGCAGGAAGATTTAATTCAGGAATTGATTATCCGATAAATTTTGAACTATATCAATCTGAAATCTTGCAAGTACTTGTTTTAGTTGAGCAATAGAGTTTGCTTATGACAAAATCAGTATTTCTTATTAAAATATTCAATGCATTTTGTGTAATTTTGGAACTGAATTAAGGAAATATTGTTATACTAATTAATAAAACAAAAAATATCATGGCATTAGAATTCACAAACGATAACTTTAAAGAGAAAGTTTTAGACAATGCAGGAGTTGCATTAGTAGATTTTTGGGCAGAATGGTGCGGTCCTTGCCGTTTAATTGGTCCTGTGGTAGAAGATTTATCTAAAGAATTTGAAGGTAAAGCAACTATAGGTAAATTAAACGTAGATGACAACCGAGAAATTGCAGCGCAATACGGCATCATGAGCATTCCAACTTTGCTGATTTTCAAAAACGGACAGATTGTAGACAAACACGTAGGTGTTGCTTCAAAAGGCGATTTGAAGAAAAAGATTGAAGCGGCGATGGCGTAGTTGATAAGTTAAACGTTAATCGATAAAAGTTATAAGTGAAGTTGTATTTACTTATAACTTTTTTTAATTTTATTTTATACTATTAACGTCTATCTTGTAACTTATAATTTACTATGCAATTTCAACAACAAGATTTTCTTCAGTTCGACCAACTCGATATTCTGGCTCGTCAGGTAGTGGAAGGTTTTATTATCGGCTTACACAAAAGTCCGTATCACGGATTTTCCGTAGAGTTTGCCGAACATCGTTTGCACAATCCGGGCGATTCCATCAAAGACATAGACTGGAAAGTTTTTGCACGAACGGAAAAATTATATACCAAACGATTTGAGGAAGAAACGAATCTGCGTTGCCAGATAGTAATTGACGCATCTTCGTCGATGTATTTTCCGCAGGAACGTGAAAAAGGAAAGCTGAATAAAATTGAATTTTCCTGTGTGGCATCTGCGGCTTTAATGCACATGCTGAAAAAACAACGCGATGCTGTAGGTTTAACTGTTTTTGATTCCGAAATTAAAACACAAACCTCAGCCAAGACAAACGCCCTACATCATCAATTGCTGATGAATGAATTGTACAAACTGCTTACAATTCCGACTGTACAAAAAACGACAGATGCAGCAAAATGTTTACATCAGATTGCAGACTCTATTCACAAACGTTCGCTGGTGATTTTATTCAGTGATATGCTAGACAGCACCGATGAAAACGATATTTTTCTGGCGCTGCAACATCTTAAACATAGCAAACACGAAGTGGTTTTGTTTCATGTAATAGACAAAGCGAAAGAGCTGGATTTTACGTTTGAAAACCGACCGTGTAAGTTTGTGGATTTAGAAACCGGTGAAGAATTGAAACTGCAACCCAATCAGGTGAAAGATTTTTATGTGGAAAAAATGCAGGAACGCAAAGCCAGCCTGAAATTGAAATGCGCGCAATACAAAATTGATCTTGTAGAAGCAGATATTAACGAAGGTTTTCAGTCAATTCTATTGTCTTATTTGGTGAAGAGAAGTAAGATGGTTTGATGATGAACGATTAACAATGTACAATTAACAATTTTTAAAAATGAAATTATTTCTAACATGCATTTTAATTGTATTTTCCTTTATTAGTACTTTTTCTAAAAATAAAAAGAATAAAATAATAAAAGGTTATAAGTTTGATTATGGATTTCATTTATACGAAGACGATATTTTTTTAAGTAGATATAATATTATACCAACAATCGATTCAATACCAAATAAAAAAGAATGTAGGTTTATTGCTAACGTAAAAGACTCTATAGGTGAAAATCTTATAGGTGTAAATTTTACATTTTACAATAATAATAATATTGAGATTGGAACTGTTAGCGGCATTGATGGAAACGTAGATTTTTTATTACCAAAGTCAACCTGCCAACTTATTATTTCGTATGTTGGATTTTCCAGACTTGTTATAGATTCGTTGAATTTAAATAAAAATGTGACGAAATTAGTTGTTGTATTAGGTGCAGATAAGCACTTGGATGACAATTATGGTATAAGATGTAAAAACCGTT
>JBIKPT010000082.1:0-11758 GCA_044357355.1 Chitinophagales bacterium | reverse complement strand
GCAAATTTTACTGGATAGCTTGCATATTTTTTTAGCATAAATTGTCTATTTGAACAAGAAACAGCTAGGGTAAGTATTAAAAATATTTTAGTTATTTTAGTTATTTTCATTCTTTTCATAATAGTGTATTGATAATTAGTATATCCTAAAACTACTATTTTATTAGATATTTAAAACGCTTACAATTCATTAAACCTGCCAGTCAATTTCCTTTTCACCTTTGGCTTTTAAAATCTCATTTGTTTTGGAAAAATGCTTGCATCCAAAAAATCCGTTATGAGCAGAAAACGGAGAAGGATGCGCGGCTTTTAAAATGGTATGTTTGGTTTCATCAATCAAAACGGCTTTTTGTTGTGCAAAATTTCCCCATAACATAAAAATCAATCCACTTCTTTCTTTAGAAAGCTTTTGAATAACGGCATTCGTAAATTCTTCCCAACCTTTTTTTTGGTGCGAAGCAGGTTGGTTAGCTTCCACAGTTAGCATAGCATTTAACAAAAAAACACCTTTCTCTGTCCATTTTTGCAGGTTTCCGTGTGCCGGTATCTCAAAACCCACATCACTTTTCAATTCTTTATAGATATTTACCAGACTTGGCGGTGGTTTTACACCATGTTGTACAGAAAAACATAATCCATGCGCTTGTCCGTCACCATGATAAGGGTCTTGCCCAAGGATAACAACCCTTACTTTATTGAAAGGAGTGGAGTTAAATGCGTTGAAAATAAGAGAACCCGGCGGATAGATTGTCTTTCCCGAATGTTTCTCGGTGGCTAAGAAATGACGTAATTCTTTGAAATAAGGCTTGCCGAATTCATCAGCTAAGGCAATTTTCCAACTGTCGTCAATCTGTATATTTTTTTCAGACATAATTTTTTAAAGTAATTTTTTGGGAAATTAATCAATTTAAGGATATCTTTGCACTCCGATTGAAATAATGTTTACAGTTGACAAAGAAATTAGTTGACAAAAGTGATCAACTGAAGTTGTAAATTGTCAATCAATCAAATGCCAATTTTATTGGCCGCGTAGCTCAGGGGATAGAGCAACTGCCTTCTAAGCAGTCGGTCGCACGTTCGATTCGTGCCGCGGTCACATAGAAAGTCCATAGTCAATTGATTATGGGCTTTTTTTGTATTGTTTTTTTACTGTCAATACTCTTTAATTAGTTTAATTATCTGTACGATTTATCTTGAAAGGAATTCCATGATATCATGTTGAACTTGGATTGGTTTTTCTATCATTGGCACATGACCACATGAATCGTACATTATTAGCGTACTGTTATTTATATCCTTATAGAATCTTTCAGCATTCTTTGGTAAAATAATCTGATCGTTTCTTCCCCAAATTATCAAAGTTGGGCAAGATATAGTCTTTATCAGGCGCTGATCCAAATACTTATCTGAATTAGCCATTGCCAGTATTTGAGATAAATTTCCTTCACGATTCCACATGTCATTTTGTATGGTACTTTTCTTTTCAGAGAGATTAGCAGGATTATAAAATAATTGGTCAATACCTCTTTTCATCATAAAATAGGGCATGCCTCTTTTTAATAATATTTTTACAATACCTAGCCTGAATATTTCAGTATGTGCTGTTTTTAACGTTTCTTTCATGTCATAACCAGCGCTATTTAACAGAATCAGCTTTTTCACCTTATCCGGATGGCGAATAGTTAAATCGCAGGCCATACTACCACCTAGAGAATTTCCAACCACATAAAATGAATCTATACGAAGTGTGTCCAATAAGAATGTATAAAACGTTTCATAGATTTTTAAAAAATCATCATCATTTTTATATTCTTCCGGAAAATCAGACAACCCAAAACCTGGTAAGTCAATTCTTATGATTTTGTATTTATGGTTTAATAACGAATCCAGCGTTTCAAAATCATAACCTCCTCCGCCAAAACCATGTATCATCACTATTGGAAATCCGCTACCACTTTCTGTGTAGTGTATTTCACTACCTTTCCATTTTATAAAATGTGAATTTGGAGAACTGTATTTTTCTTTAATATATGCTTTGGTTAGTGTTAAATCTTTTCTTAAGCAAGAAACATACAAAAAGATTGTAAAAATCAAAAGAACTACTGTAACTCCTATTTTTTTGAACATATATTTTGTATTTTTTTAAAAATTGGTTGTATCCTGATTACTGGATATTAGAATGCAGAAACTAAAATATCGTTTAATTTTGATAGAATGTAATTAGCATTTATTTTATTTTTTTCGTGCTTTCAAACTCCATTCAAAATCAAAATCAACTAAAAGCACATTGTCTTTGTCGTAGCCTTTTACATTGCTTTTTACGGTTTGAGGCTCGTTGGTATCAATCGCTTTTTGGATGGTATCGGCAATTAATTGTCCATCGTTACAAATAAAAGTAGTGACGCCAATGGCGCGTTTCACAAATTTTCCGTTACAACCGGTAACAAACATAGAAACGGATGGCACTAATTTGTGCGTGTACATCTGAACCAATGCACCGCTTGCCATTTCTGCAGCCATGCCTAAAACAGCCCAATAAGTTGTATTGAACGGATTTTTATTCAGATATTTATAAGGTACGGTTACTTTGCATTGCAAATCGTCTAATTCGGTAATTTTTAGACCTGCAATACCTGCCATTGGCAATACTTTAAATAAACCGGCTTTGAAAAATGGTGATAAAACTAATTTTCTGTATTCTTCTTTCTTTTCGTTGTTCATAGATTATAGGGTTATAATTCATTCACAATATAAAAAATGTGTGTAGATTATTCGCTTTTTCTGAAAATAATAATCAAAGGATAAGTGTATATTTGTTCAGTAAAACGATGAAATGAATCCAAAAAGTACGGTGAATTCTGCTGACAAGTTAATTTATTTTTTACTGCTGTTAGTGTCATTTGTAGTATATGGCAACAGTATCCGAAATGATTACGGTTTTGACGATTCATATGTCGTTACGGCAAACAAGAATGTTCAGAAAGGTGTAGCTGGTATTGAAGACATTTTGCAAATGCCTTACGCACAATTCGGAGATGTCAAACTCGATTATCGTCCAATCGTGTTGGTTTCATTTGCACTAGAACACCAGTTTTTTAACGATAATCCTCACGTCAGTCATTTCATAAATGTTTTGTTGTACGCACTTTGTCTGCTTGTTTTATTTCGTGTTCTGATAGTTGTCTTTCATTTAGATGAAGAATATGCCTTTCTGCCGTTTGTCATAACGCTTTTCTTTGCCGTTCATCCGATACATACAGAGATTGTAAATTCATTGAAAAACAGAGACGAATTATTTGTTATGCTGTTCGGAATGTTATTTCTTTTATACGGTTATTATTATTACACTAAAACAACAGGTCGTTGGAAATATGCCTTACTAAGTTTATTCTTTCTCACATTAACATTAATGTCTAAAATTTCAGGATTGATTTTTGTTGGGATATTCATTCTGGTTTTTTTCTTCAATGACTTTTTTAAAGGTAAAAAGTGGAATTATATCTTTCTGTTAATTTGCTTATTGATGGTTGTTCGTGGTGTCATGCGTGCATTTGAAGGTCTGAACAGAGCATCTACTATTTTTGAAAATCCTTTGGCAGATAATAAGAGTTTACTGGTTGCATTGGGTACATCGTCAAATGTAATGCTGTATCATTTAAAAATGTTGTTGATTCCGTCGCCACTTCGATTTTATTATGGTGCCAATATGTTTCCGGTAGTCGGATTAACTCATCCGTTTGCTTTGATTTCATTCGTATTGCATTTGTCTTTGCTTATTTACGGTATCATTCGCTTCTTTAAAAAAGATCGGGTAGGTTTATTCATCTTATGTTATTTTGTGGCAGTTTCTATTTACTCAAATTTCCCGTTTCCCTATACCAGTATGTTTGCAGAAAGAGCATTGTTCTTAAGCAGCTTATGGTTTATCGTAATTATTGCAGTGGTGCTCAACAGAGGCTGGATTAAATACCAGTCTAAATTCAATGTTCCGTTGCTGAAAAACGCGTTTCTGATTGCATTGGTTGCATTGTTTGGCGTCTATTCTTACAAGACAATAAGCAGAAATTTCTTTTGGAAAAACACACTCACTTTGATGAGCCATGATATACAATCTCTACAAAATTCTATTCTGGCTAATTTTATTTATGCCAATAATTTAAAGTATGAAAGTAAAGTGGCAAAAGATAAAACAGCCGCAACTTCATTGGCAACCTCAGCTGTCTATTACTACAATCAGGCAATTGGGTTGCAGCCAAATTATCCTGAGTTTTATTTTAAACTTGCTAGTACTTACCGATATAATCTGAATAATTTAGACAGTGCTGAACGGCATTTTAAAAATGCGGTGTTAATCGATACCTTATATGCAGATGCAAAATATGAGTTGTCAAAATTGCACTTTGATAAACAGGATTATAAAAGAAGTACTTATTTCTTTAAGCAAACGTATGAACTGAAACCAACAGATTCACTGACTTTATTCTACTATGCACAAAGTGCAGCGAATAGTGGTGACATGGCAACGTGTTATAAAATTAATCAGGAGTTTTTAAAATTGTATCCTCAATTACCTTATCCATATCTCAATCTTGGTACATATTATTCATCCATTTTAAAAGATGATAGTGCTGTTATTTATTTTGACAAAGCAATCAATTTAGGATATCGTGAAACGGAGTTGCTGAATAAATTAGCTTACTATTTTGAGCAAAAAGGTAATCCTGAAAAAGCAGCTTATTATAGGAAACTAAACTAAGGTATTGTATAAATAATATAATTTCCTTTTTTCAAATAAGGTTTATAAGTTGGATAATGTTTAACGATAAGTTCTTTCGCTCTTTCGTTGTCTTTGGTTACTAAGTAATCTACTTGACCATTTGTAAATAGTTCATCATAGTGTTTACTGGAAACGGTCATCAGTTTTGAAGTGGTTTTCAGTCCGAGTAAACCATAAATCAAGCGGTCAAGATGATATTCCTGTCCGTAAATCACATTAAAATCTGCAATAAAAATACTTTGCTGTAATTCAGGATTAAAAATACTGGCTTGCTTATCCAGTAATGGAATTAAGTCTTTTCTTAATTGATAATATTCCGAAAAAGCAGCTTTATGTGCATCTTCTTTATCGAAATTTATGGTGTAGATATTTAATACAGTATTGGATGTAAAAATTAAAAGCACATAAATGCCAGTGAGATAATATACCTTTTTAGGAAAGTCACTTCTGTTTTTTATGAAAACAATTGTTGTTACTAATGCTATAGCAATTAATTCATACGTGTAGTTTAAATAACTGCCTGGACGAAACAGAAAAAAGGAACTCAATAGAGCCGCAAAAAAGCCGGTTATTGCAAATGTAATTGCTAATGGTTGATTGTTTTTTTTCTTGCTAACAAGAATATAAATGAATAATAAATAAAATGGAGAAAGTCTGAAAGTATTAAAAATGACAATTAAAAAATTGTAAGAATTTTTATAGTCAGATATGCCTTGAAGGTTAAATAAAAACAAGCTGCTCAGACAATATTTTCCGTAAATAATATGAAACAATAAAAACAGGAAACAAACACTGATAATAAAAACAACAATGTAAATGAAAACCTGTTTTGTTCTTTTTACAAGAAATGCGACACCTAAGAAGAGTCCTATATAAATGAAAGCATCTTGTTTGGCTGCAATGCATAAAATGCCAAAGATTAAAGAACGCAATCTAGAAGATACTGGTCCGGATTCATAATAGTAATCTATAAAATAATACAGAAATGCTATGAAAAATGCCACTTTCATGCAGTCTGGCCGCACGGCATAGGAATGACCTGTCATAAGTAATAAGTACAAGGTGCAAACAAATAAAATTATTGCACTGTCCGTAAGATATTTCTTTGCAAAGAGAAAGATATAATAAACACCTAAAATGGTAAATCCAAAACTGATGATGCGTCCGGTTATAAAAATTTTATAAATATTGTCTATGTAGTTTACTTCTAAAAACCGGCAGGCTACTTCCACTAAATGCAGATACAGTGGCGTATAAATAGTAATAGAATAAGGCGATTCATATGGATTTAAGTACAAAGGTTCCCCTTTCAGCAATTGTTGTATATAATGTACAAAAGTAAATTCAGCACCATCTAAATCAATGTTATATGAAAAAATAAGCATCAGCCTTACCAGTAAAAGATAGGTGATAAGCAATGCAGAGAAGATGAATAGAAAGCGATATTTGGTTGCCGGTGTTTTAATAAACTATATTTTGTAAATTATGGATTGTGTTTTGTCTAAAGTAATATATTTTTTTGTTTTTATAAACTATTTTTTGAAATTTTAAGTGTATTTTTGGATGTATCACAATGAGTAAAGTATCCGAAGACATTGAATTATCTGTTGTAGTATTATGCTATCATTCGGAAAATATAATTGAAAAGTTTGTAGAACAGTTAATTTCAGAATTAACAGAACTCAACGTAATTTATGAATTGGTACTCGTAGCCAATTACGATAAAAATTCTGACGACAACACACCGGTTTTAGCAGCTCAACTTTCTCAAAAATATAATTGCATCAAAGTGCTAGCACACGAAAAAGAAGGCGGTATGGGTTGGGACATGCGTTCCGGATTGTCTGCTGCCACAGGGAAATACATCGCAGTCATTGACGGTGATGCACAGATGCCGGCAAGCGATATTCCTATTGTGTATGGCGTAATAAAGTTTGGTAAGTATGATTTGGTAAAAACATATAGAGCAAAACGTTACGATGGTTTTGTCAGAACTTTTTTATCGGATATGTACAATATTCTTTTCCGATTGTTTTTCTCGCCATCTTTTCCTGTTAGAGATATTAATTCAAAACCAAAGATTTTTACAAAAATAGCCTATCAGCAAATGAATTTGCGCTCTAACGACTGGTTTACCGATGCGGAAATTATGATACAGGCCCTGAATTTGCATCTCAAATTTGCAGAAATTTCTACCGTTTTTTATAAGAATGAACGTAAAACCAGTTTTGTTGGATTTAAAACGGTTTGGGAATTTATGTTTAATCTGCTTAAATACAGAATTAAAAAATAATGCTGATTTTATAATTTCAGTGCTTTCTTAATTTTTTGTTCTGTAGAAGGTGAAAATGATTTTAGCGCGACAAAAAATCCGGTAATAATAAACGCAAAGAAAATATAAACAACGGTAGTTCGCATTTTATCTTCAAATTTAAGGTAGTAAATAACAGCCGGAACAATCGCAAATAATAAATTCATGAAAATTGTGTTGTGTTCATAGGCTATTTCAAAAGCTACCTGAAACAACCTTTTATAATTATATGCAGAATTCTGATCCGTTACGTTAAAATCAGGAATATCGACACTGCCGATTTTATTCGTGTTATTAAATATCATAACATCCACATTCCAAAAAATATGCTTGTTCTTAAGAATCGTCTCTCGTAATGGTTTAGAGATAATTCTGAAAGTAGAATTTCTTTTAAGATTAACTATCTTTCTAATAACTGACTTATACAGATTACTCAGTGCTTTCCTGGTATCAGAATTATACATGGTGTTTTTATCATAATAAAAATAAAAAACGTCCATTTGCTTGTATACTTCTGTAGTGCAGATTTCAGTTAAATACTTTGTCATGTCTTCATCTACACTGACAATAAAATCGCCTTTTGCCAGATAATAACCACATAAGGTAGCAAACTGCTGGCCGTAATTTTTCCTTAACTGGTTGATTCTAATCTCAGGATACTTTTCCTCCAGTAAAAATAAAGATTGCACATCTTCACTCATGTGTTCATTATCAATGATAAATATTATCTCAAAATCTTTATATTTGCTGCTTAATGTTTTTAATACCACAGGCAGGTGAAGCATGGCATTTTGAGCAGAATGATAAATTGGGATAACAACGGATAATTCCATAAGCAACTGTAAAGATATGATAGATTATTCAAAACAAGAAAGCGATATTTTTGGTGTTCATTTCGGAAGGTTAAATATCGATGAAGATTTTGATGACTGGTCAGCATTGAAAGAAGAAGTGGATGCTTCTGAATGCAACTATATCCGGGTTAAAATTAAAAACCCGAAAGGTCAGCAATTAGATAATTTATTCTCATTAGCACCGAAAGTACATCTCTTGGAGATTTTACGTGTTTACAGAAGTGAAGATTTATCTGTAACACCATTTGAGAATGCACACAGCGATTTGATAATCGAAAAAGTAAATGATGGCAACAAAGATATTCTAGGTCAGTTTATATTGGATACTTACGATGATGTTCCGTTCGGAAATTATACACCGGCTCATATTCAGGAAAGATTTCCGGCCAACAAGCAATTATTGGGTATCATAGAATTCTTTAAAGAAAATTACGCCGGAAAAGACAAGGATAAAGTGGCTTATCTTTATTTTAATCAGGATAAAAAGCCATTAGGTTGCGTGGTTTCTGATTATTTTGACGATGGAAAAGGTGATTCGGGAACCTACTCGTATTATGTAGGCGTTGCCAGAGACGAGCGAAACAAAGGCATTCAATATAAAGTTGTAAATTTTATCAAATTCTTTATTGCTGAAAGAGGTTATCGTTTTTTGGATGGCTCCACACGACTATCCAATTTATACAGCGCACGCACCATGGAAAAGAATGGTTGTAAATGTATTCGGTACGATTGGGTATACCTGTTGGAAAAATAATCCGTTACACAAATGGCTGAGTAAAAGTTCGTTCGTGCTCATTGCCATAAAACTCGTTAAAATTCGCTGGTGGTGCACAATGATAGCCTAGTAATTGCTGCATATGTCTGGATAATGTATTCTTATCAATATGCGACATGAATCTCGGAATATCTACACGCTGCTTCATCCAGGGTTTACTAAATACAATTAAGAGGCAGGTACGCCATTCATCAGAAAAATTAGTGCCCGCAGCATGCCATACTTTCGGATCAAAAAAACAAATTGTTCCTTTTGGTACCACCACTCTGGTGGCAGCATTGTAAAAATGATCGTCATTTGGTTTTTCCTGCATATTCTGCGATGAAGGAAGTACCCAGGTAGCACCATTTACTTCAGTATAATCATCCATAGTAATCATTGCTACAACAGATTGATGATAATTTGGAATATAGCGCGGTGTATCTACATGCGGTTTGTAAGCTTTAGTATTTCCACCGTTTGGCGGTATACAATTGTTGGAATATAAATAAACAATAAACCATTTTTCCAGTATTGCTTCCACAAATTGCAATAATTTCTGATTGTTTAAGACATCCAGTATTTGCGGGTATTTATCTGCATAATAGGGTGCACATAGCAGAAAACCATAATCGCGATAATTTTCTTTATTTATTGCTTTTTTCTCCACTTCAATCAGTTCAATCATAATGCGACGCAAATCACTCAGATATTCAGCAGATAAGGTACTGCTAACTGCCGTGTAACCGAATTGATTGTAGAATTCTACAGATGCCGTTAATTCTTCAGGGGAAAATACTTTTGACATAGATGGTATTGTGTAGCAAATGTAAAAAAAATAAGTAATATGTTATATACTTTACAGCTAAGTGATGATATGATAATTAAGGAATTATAGCGCTTGATTATATTTATACACCAACAGATTTCCGGCTTTTTGCAGGAATGCATATTGAGTATAATATTCTTTTATTTGATTTACAGCGATTGGATTGTTTTCAACTACTATATATTGTACAAATCCGTTTCTGAATTTTTCGTCATATTCTTCTGTAGAAGCATTTTTAAACATCGTGGATTTTATCGGTATATTCATATATACCTGTGTAAATCGCTCCAAATGCAAATCATATCCGTACATAATATTTAGCGTTCCGTTGAAGATAATATACTTTCCGTTGGTGAAAAATACAACATCATTGCCAATTAAATTTTTCAGAATTTTTCCGGATTCAAGATTCTCAAAATAAGCTTTTTTTGCTTCCTCGCTGCATTCTTCTTTTAAGTAAAGTGGTTGACTGACTTTATTGTTTAATACAAAGAGCAACAGCAGCAACAATATAAATTTAAATTGAAGTGGTTGTTTTGTTGAAATATAAATGATAAAACCTATAAGTAGCAGTAGGATGGATTCGTAAGTATAATTCAGGTTGGCACCAGCTCTTAAGAGAAACAGATTGCTCACCAGCGAAAAAATAAATCCGGCAATTACCAGGAATTTTATATTTCTGTTGGTTGATTTTAAATTCAGAAACGCTACAATCAGAAAGGGTAAGGTTTTTAATAAATTGACTGTAATAATGAATAAATTAATACGGATATCACTGGAGTATTGTACAGTGTAAAAAAACAGATTTTTAATAAAATGATTGCCATACAAACCGGTGAAAAAGATAAAGCCTGAAAAGGTAATAAAAGATAAACCTATTGTAAAAATAATAGTATCTTTTTTCATATAAAACAACCAATGTAGGCCAATAAAAAGGTAAATATAAATGACCACATCATGTTTGAAAAATATGCTGATAACAGCAGCAACTAACGCTTTTAGTAAATCTTTCCTTACTTTGCTCTGAACGTGATACCTGAGGAAATAGAATAAAAAAACGCTGAAAAATGTAACTTTAAAACTATCCGGTCTGAAAGAGAAAAAATGCATCGGTAATATCAATAGTAGTAATAATGCAATTTGGATAAAGCTTATTTTTTTTGGGATAAACAGCTCAGTGATTTTAATTATAATTCGTACGTTTACAAATAATAGAACAAACGATAAAAGTCGACCCCAAACTAAAGCTCTGTGCATGTCTGTAAAAATATTTACGTGCATAGTTGAACAAAAATTTTGCATAAATGCAGCATAAAAAGGCGGATAAAAGCAAATGAAATAAGGGAAGCTGTCAGGATTTGTGTACACAGTTCCGTATTTTTTTAATACTTGAAGGTGAAATAAAAAGGAAAATTCCATGCCTTCTAAATCGATAGAATAGGAGAATATATAGCTGGTAAAAACCAATAATATACATGCAAAAAAAATATATTCCATCCATTTGGACATCAATTGATTGGCAGGAAATCTGGATTTTAAAAAAGACATTCTTTTGTAGTTTATTTAGAGTATCTGTAAATCAACAGATACTTACTTTTTTTAAATGGCGAATATAATGGATAATTTACAGACAGATGTTTTTTTGATTTTTCATCGTTCTCAATCAGTATGTATTTGATTGTTCCGTCAGTGAAATTATTATCATAAGACTGCGTATTTATAAACGTTAGTTTTGAGCGAATTTCAGCATTTGTAGTGTACAGTTCTATAAATCTATCTAAGTGCATATCGTGCCCTAAAATTAGCTGCTTCTTTGAATAAAATACACTGTATTTGGTGTTTGGAAAAAAAACGGTGTCATCTTTTATTATCGAATCCACCAAAGGTTTGTCAGTTAAATATTGATGGTATTCTTTTTTGGATTTTTTTAAGTTGGATATGTTAAAGTTTATTTCACGAAACAAGATGTTAGTCAAGAGTAAAAAAAGCAGATAACTTAATAATAAGATGTAAAAAGTACTTCTATTGTTGTTTATTTTTATGGCATTTATTGAATAAAATATTGGAATATTTATAACTAAAATCAAAATCAGTTCATAGGTGTAATTTAAATTGGCACCTGCACGGGTAATCAAAATATGCGATAAAAAATATAAACCAAAGGATAAAATACTGATAAATTTGACTTCATTTTTAAACGGATGCTGGTTGTATTTTTTGAAATTATAAACAGC
>JBIKPT010000239.1:0-3403 GCA_044357355.1 Chitinophagales bacterium | reverse complement strand
TCATATAAGCCTTTGTTTACACTTTCCGGCGCATCACCACCACCGCTTGCATTCATCTCCATCAGTTCCTTGTACATATCATCTAAATTGGCGGTCAACGGCACTTTTTTAGTAATAAATGCATCACCTTTGTCTCGATAAAAGATCAATCCTAATTCTATTGGAATTGAATCATCCGTTTGAGCCAAACTTCCTGCAATAGACCAGATTTTATCCTTTGCTGCAGCAATTAAACCAGCCATACTGCCTGTAGCATCCAGCGCAAACACCACTTGTATTTTAGAAGACTGGTTAGAATTAATTTCATTTTGAAGACTTTCGTCGCTTAGTCTTTCTGATTGATTTTCATTACTGCTGTTCGAGTCCTGCTTTGCTGAAAGTATAAATACAGAAGCGAGTAATAAAATTAAAGTAGTTGAAATGGTTATTCTCTTTCTCATGTTTAGATTTTAAACAAAAACGAGAAATGGAAAAAGAAATTATACGGATAAATGCAAAAATAAGTTAATTAAAGCAATCTAAATAAAAATGCCTAATGAACTAAATAAAAATTTCTGAACGGTATTATATGACCAAGTTGGATTTTATTTCATTTGCATCAATTGCATTATGGCTTGCATCATATACAGGCAATCCGTTTTGGAAAACGATTAACTGAGGCGACTGATGTTCAATACCTGATTTAGCAGCGATTAAATGAGAAACTGAGCGATATTGAATCAAATCGAGATAATAGATTGGAAAATCTAAATCCCAATCACGTTCTACTCTGTTTTTAGCCATTGAACTTATGGAACAGCGCGTACTGTGTTTAAAAATCGCAAATAACGATTCCTTATCCAATAAATCTAGAAACTGTTGTTCAGAAGTAAGTATTTCCCATTTCATAAAAATCAGACGCTCTTTTTAGGAGTTTGTTCAGCTTTAGCTTTTGTCCAACCAGGACAGCCTGTAGCATTTTTTCTACTGCAAGATGACATACCAATAATCATAGTGGCACAAAAAAGGATAATTAAGGTTTTTTTAGATTTTTTCATGTTGTTTACGTTTGAATTACAATGCAAAAGTATATCAATTATTGCATTAGTGCACAGTCATTTCACTTTTATTAACAATTTAACTATGATAAATTGAGGCAAATCAGCCTTTTAGGTAATACGCAGGTGTGAATAAATAGAATTTTACAGATGCTGTCAGAAACCTAATTTTATAACATGCAACATTTTCATTTTATTGCCATCGGTGGTGCGGTGATGCACCAGCTGGCTTCTCACTTAAAAGATCAGGGAAATACGGTAACAGGATCAGATGATGCCATTTATGAACCGGCAAAATCCAATCTGGAAAAATTAGGCTTGATGCCTGAGCAAACCGGTTGGTTTCCGGCTAAAATTACAAGTGATATTGATGCCATTATTTTAGGTATGCATGCTAAATCTGATAATCCTGAATTAGTTAAAGCTCAGGAACTAGGATTAAAAATCTATTCGTTTCCTGAGTTTATATTTGAGCAATGCAAAGATAAAACACGGATTGCAGTTGCAGGAAGTCATGGGAAAACATCCATTACTTCAATGATCATGCATATACTGCGTGTGAATCATAAAGAATTTGATTATCTGGTGGGTGCCAAATTAGATGGTTTTGATTTTATGGTAAAAACGTCAGCAACTGCACCACTCATGGTCATTGAAGCAGATGAATATCTTACTTCTCCTTTAGACTTACGCAGTAAATTTCTGCATTATCATCCGCATATTGCCATTATTTCCGGTATTGCCTGGGACCATATCAACGTATTTCCAACGTTTAAAGAATATCTGGAAACTTTCCGAAAATTTATTTTAAGCATACAGCCAAATGGATATTTAATTTACAATGCGGAAGATGAAGAATTAGTTGAGATGATTAAACAACTATCCCAACCCCTAACCCCTAAAGAGGAACATGAAACTGATAAAAAGTCTCCTTTAGGAGATTTAGAGGTTAATCTGATTCCATATAAACCATTTGTTTTCAAAGCAGCAAATGATGAAAGTATTTTATTGTATGATGAAAAAGAATTTACTATAAATGTTTTCGGCTCTCATAATTTTGCCAATTTAAAATCTGCTTTTGAAGTTGGCAAGATTATAGGATTGACGAAAACCCAAATACTGGAAAGTTTTCAAACATTTCAAGGTGCTGCGAAACGACTGGAAAAAATACACGATGACAAAGGAAAGCAACTTACTATTTTCCGGGATTTTGCACATGCACCCAGTAAAGTGAGAGCCACCGTGAAAGCTGTGCGTGAACGTTATGCCAACAGAAAAATAATTGCCATATTTGAATTACACACCTACAGTTCTTTACAGGAAAACTTTATAGAACACTACGCGCATTCGCTGGATGCTGCAGATGTACGAATTTTATTTTTAGATGAAGAAGCTTTGAAAATAAAAAACAAACAAGACTTAGATGAAACGTGGCTGAAGGAACAATTTGCAGATGATAGTATTCTGGTATTTAAAGATGCTGCTTTATTAAAACAAAAAATAAATCTTGAAACAACAGACAACTGTGTAATTCTATTAATGAGTTCCGGTAATTTTGCAGGAATGAGTTTGAAGTAGCATTTAAAGTTGACAGAATTTAGTTTACAAAAGATTAGTCATTGGATTCTGATACAAAAGAACAGACACTCAAAAGCTTTCAGCTATTTTGTATAAATAAAAACATTAAAAATCGTTAACACATTAACATTTTAACTACCTTTCTGCGTACTTTTGTTTCTGTTGATGGGAGATTGCATAATTATAATACCAACCTATAACGAAAAGGAAAACATTGGCAACATCATTCCTTACACGCTAAATCTATCGGACAGATTTGAAATTTTAATTATTGAAGATGGTTCACCGGATGGCACAGCTAGTATTGTAAAAAGTTTAATGCCTCAGTTTCCCGACAGGATTCATATTATAGAACGCACCGGCAAATTGGGTTTAGGTACCGCTTATATAGCCGGCTTCAAATGGGCTTTAGAAAAGGGTTATTCGTATATATTTGAAATGGATGCCGACTTTTCACATCCACCCGAAAAGTTACTCGAGTTATTAGATGCCTGCGAAAACAAAGGTGCTTATTTGTCAGTTGGTTCTCGTTATGTAAAAGGCGGCAGCGTTGTTAACTGGCCATTCGACAGGTTATTTTTATCGTGGTTTGCATCCAAATATGTGCGTTTAGTTACCGGAATGCGAATAAAAGATACTACCGCAGGATTTGTTTGCTATAGAAAGGAAACCTTGCAAAAGATTGATTTTGATAAAATAAAATTTGTCGGGTATGCTTTTCAGATAGAGATGAAGTTTGCGGTTTGGCTATCCGAAGTAAAAGTAACAGAAGTTCCTATTGTTTTTAA
>JBIKPT010000238.1:0-3425 GCA_044357355.1 Chitinophagales bacterium | reverse complement strand
CAGCTCAAAGCACAAGCTCTGATGAAGGAAATTAAACAGAACAAAAACTGGGTTAGCTTATTTAAAAACATCGAGAAAAAATACGATGACTTAAATATATTGCGCGAATTTCAGGAAATCGGTGAAGCCACTGACGAAGAAATTGACACACAATATCAGTTAATTATTGATGAACTGGATGAGAATGAATTCAAATCCACGCTTAAAAACGAAGAAGATAATCTTAGTGCTATTATCGAAATCAATGCCGGTGCCGGCGGAACAGAAGCCTGTGACTGGGCAGCCATGCTGATGCGCATGTATACGATGTGGGCAAACAAAAACGGCTATAAAATCACAGAACTCGATTACCAGGCAGGTGAAGTTGCCGGCATCAAGTCGGTGGCCATGGAAATTACTGGTGATTTTGCCTTCGGAATGCTGAAAGGTGAAAATGGTGTGCACCGGTTAGTGCGTATTTCGCCATTTAACTCACAAGGTAAACGTATGACTTCTTTTTGCTCTGTATTCGTCCATCCTGTGGTAGATGACACCATCACCATTGAAATAAATCCTGCAGATTTGGAATGGGATGTTTTCCGTGCTCAGGGTGCAGGCGGACAACACGTAAATAAAACAGAATCAGCGGTGCGAGTGCGACATTTGCCCAGCGGCATTGTCTGCGAATGTCAGACACAGCGTTCTCAAATCCAAAACAGAGAAACTGCAATGAAAATGCTGAAATCCAAATTGTATGAAGCAGAATTGCAACGTCAACTGGAAGCACGAGATGTAATTGAAGCACAGAAAATGAAGAACGAATGGGGCTCTCAAATTAGAAGCTATGTCTTAGACGACAGATGGGTGAAAGATTTACGAACAGAGTATAAAGTGACCAATCCGGACAAAGTATTGGATGGCGATTTAAACGGATTCTTTAAAGCGTATTTATTGCATAAGGAACAAAAGTAATGAATAGAAAAATTATTATCATTTTGCCGATTGTTACATTGATTGCAGCTTTGATTCTATTATACATTGCTTTAACAAACGGATTGCTTGGTCAAGCCGGTATCAGAGGATTAGACTACTGCGAACATTCCAGAGATGCAATAGTTAAACAACCTGCAAATACCTATTCAAATATTGGTTTCATCTTTGCAGGTCTGTTGATTGCATGGCAGATGCTAAAAGAAAAATACAACCACAATACGAACAGGCTAACTACAACGCTGTTTTATCCTACATTTTTCGCCACCCTATGTGTGCTGATGGGTCCGGGCTCTATGGCAATGCACGCATCCACTACGTTAGCTGGTAGTTATTTCGATGTATTGTCTATGTATTTAATTGCAGCTTTTATGTTTTCCTATGCATTGATAAGATTATTTAATTTATCAGCAACCGGATTTTTTTGTGCATTTTCGGTAGTACTACTTGTATGCAATCTGGTTTATTTTTATTTCAGCAATACATTCAGTTGGTTGGACAGACATACTATTTTTGGATTTTTTATCGTTTCTGCTACCCTATTGGAGTTTTCCATTATTTTAAGAAATAAAATAGCAATAGAAAAAAAATGGGCTATAATATATTGTATTACATTTTTAATTGCATTTATTATTTGGCATTTTTCTAAAACAGGAAATATACTTTGTTATGAATATTCATTAATTCAAGGTCATGCAATCTGGCATCTTTTAAATTCTTTAGCACTGTATTTTATGTTTAGATATTATGTTTCAGAAAATAAAGTAAGTAAATTAATTCCGTCTTAACAGAAACAATAATGGCAAATGAGTTAATTCTGAATATAGATTATTATCTGGATGCTTATGGAAGAATAGTGTTTACCGAAACCTATCATTTAAAACGTGGTTACTGCTGCGGAAACGACTGCAAACATTGTCCGTGGAAAGATAAAAATGTAAAAGACTCTGAAACGATTCCGAAGCTTCGGGAATGAGTGACGGTATGTTTAAGCTCCTTTCATAAAGTAATTCACCACACGTTTTTCCAGCCAGTTGTGTTCTGCTTTGATGTCTTCACAAAAACCAACATGACCACCGCCAATCGGTATTTCGAGATGAAAGTAATTTGATTTTTTTGCAAGCTCAGTCGGATAGCACTCTTTAGTTAATAAAGGATCATTGTCGGCATTTATAAGCAGTGTCGGTGTTTTTAAACTTTTGATATACGTAGATGCCTGCACTTTTTTATTGTAATCTTCTATACTTTTAAATCCATGCATTGGCACCGTACAACGTTCTGTAAATTCCCATAAATTTTTTGCTTCCATGATGTATTTATAATTCATAGCATCCGGAAAAATTTCTTGTTTCTTCAGCACTTTCTCTTTTACTTGCTTTGTAAAACGTCGTTCATACATTTTATTCCAGCCTTTGCATAAATGCAGAAATGATGTTTCATAATGAATGGGTACGGAAACAGTGACAGCAGATGTTATATGCTTCACGAAATCCCATTTTTCCTCACCTAAATATTTCATCGTCAAATTTCCACCCATAGAAATTCCAATTAGATGAAATTCCTCATAGTTATTATTTTTTATAATATGTTGTATCACCCAATCCAAATCATCTGTTTTTCCTGAATGATAGCCAAAAAACTGACGGTTATCTTCACCACTACAGCCACGAAAATTCCAAACACATACATCAAATCCATTGGCATTTAAAATTTTCACAAGACCTCTCGCATACACTCTGTCAGAACTTCCCTCAAATCCATGAGAAATAATAATGAGTTTATTACTGCCAATTTTACTCCAGTCTAAATCGAGGAAATCATCGTCCCAGGTTTCAATGCGCTCACGATTGTAAACAACACCTTCCACTTTTCTGTACAAGTTGGGTACAATAGTTTGCAGGTGCTTAGTATAAAGCCACTTCGGTGATTTTAATATGGGAGACGTTAAGAGCATTTATGTTTCAATGTCAATTTTATATATTTTAATTGAAAAAGTCAAGTAAATATTCATTAACCTCTTCCGGACAATCATTCTGCGTCCAGTGTGAACAGTTAGATATGTATTTAACTTCGTAGGTTGCATCCACGTATTCTTCTGTTCCATACGTCAGTTCTTTACCAAGTGCTTTGTCACCTTCGCCCCAAATCAGTAAAGTGGGTGCTTGAATCTTATTTTTAAAAATAGCTCTGTTCGGTTTCGTTTGCAACATCGCTCTGTAATAATTGACAGAACCTGTTAATGCACCTTCCTGTTTAAATGCTTTTACAAACTCTTTTAAATCTTCATCCGTAAAATTCTGTTTATTGTACATCCAACCACGTACAAATTGTTTAAAAAATAAAGGTAATGTAAATTGGTAAACCATTTCCGGCAACAATGGAATCTGATGCATAAACATATACCAGCTTTTCAGCAACTGCGATGGATTGGATTTAAAACTTTTCAGCATGATTTT
>JBIKPT010000237.1:0-3427 GCA_044357355.1 Chitinophagales bacterium | reverse complement strand
GTAGTGGGTGTATGCGTGGATGAATTCCGAAACGGTGTATTGCTTACCCGAACAACTCGTGATTTTCAGTTTAATATTATAGATTGCAATTTACAGGTCGTCAGCAGTTTTTTTGCACCGACTATTCAGTGTAATGATTTTACTGTAACTTTTCAAAATCAAAGCAGCGGTGCTACAGATTACAAATGGTATTTTGGTGATGGTGATTCTTCTACAGTTACTAACCCTACTCATACCTATGCAGATACCGGAAAATATACCGTTACACTTATCAGTTTAAACAGTATAACGAATACCTGTCTGGCTAGGTACTCACAAATAGTTTCAGTACAATTTAAAAAAATACTGGCTGACTTTAATACAGACGTAGCCAGCTGTATGTCAAGAAATGATCAGATAAAATTTATTGACAGCAGTACAGATTCTCTAAACGTGGTTGCCTGGAAATGGAATTTTTCAAATGGCGACACTTCTATTCTTCAAAACCCTGTTCTGCTGTACAATGGAACAGACACTGCACTCACTGCAACACTCACGGTAACATCTTCTAACGGATGTACTTCCACACTGACTAAGACTATAAAACTATATCCGAAGGCACCGTATGCTTTAAACCGTATTATAACCAAATGCACGAACACCGGAACTGCTCAAATATCTTTAGTGATGAGTGGAAATAATATTTTTTCATGGTCTCCTTCAACCGGATTAGACAATCCGAATATTCAAAACCCAACGACCAATACTAATACGAACATAACTTATTATGTAACCATAAAAACACCATTATCCAATGGAGACACCTGTATTCAAAAGGATAGCGTGCAGGTAAAAACCATCAATACCGTGCAGATAAACGCGACAGACACTTTAAAGGTCTGCAATGATTCTGTACGTTTAAGTGTTCCGTTATCAGCAGGACAAACCGTTATCTGGTCGACATCTAATACTTTCTCTCCTGTTATCGGATCTACTGCAAATATCAGCATCCGTCAAACAGTTGCTGTACAGAAATATTTTGTAAAGATTACGGCACAAGGCTGTGAAGTTACTGATAGTATTGTCGCAATTTATAATGATACAATTCCACAAATAAATCTTGCAGACAATATTTTACAGTGCTCCAATCAGGTAGGTTTAACTGCTGCTGTTAATTATAGTGATAATCTTGCATGGTCAACATCATCAACTTTCAACCCTTTGCTTTCAAACACGAATACTTACAATATAATACAGATTCCAAAGACTGTAAAATATTACATCAGAGCCGGTTATAAAACATGTATCAATACTGACAGTATCACAGTAACCGTACAAGACACCTTGCCCTTAATTGCTTTAAATGATTCCGTTAATATCTGCGGAGGAAGTATTATACAAATTTCAGCCACAGTAAGAAAATTCACCTCACTAATCTGGTCAACTTCTCCTGATTTTGCTAATGTGATTGCAACCACACAAATTATTACTGTAAGCCAATCTCAATCGAGACAGGTTTATTACATCAAAGCATTTTACAGGGATTGTTTTGCAACGGATAGTATCATTGTAAATTTCAATAACACTACACCTTTCATTTCACTGTCGGATAGTATATTTTTCTGTAGCAATAATGTTCTTATAAATGCAACCATCATCAATGCAGATAATATCATCTGGTCTTTTAATCCGGATTTTATTCCTGTGCTTTCAACACAGTCAGCATTCACTGCAACGCAAATAAATCCTGTTCAAAAATATTATGTAAAAGCGAGCAATAATTTTTGTTTTGTTACAGACAGTATTCTTGCAAGGACACAAACAACTATACCGCAAATAGTACTAAACGATTCAGCCTTTGCATGTGCCGACTCTGTAAGAATCAATGCAAGTATTTCGAATTTTGATTCCGTAAAATGGTCTTTCAATGCTGCATTTACTGATATTTTCGCTATTAGTCCCGATATATCAATATCACAGACTGTCTCTGAAAAAATGTATTATGTAAAAGCATTTTATCAGCAATGCCAAACCACGGATAGTATTCTGGTTTTTTATAACGATAGTCTGCCTTCTGTCAGTTTATCATCTCCAAATAATTTTTGCTCGGACTCTGTTTTTGCATATGCTTTCGTAGATTTTTCAACAGAGACTGAATGGTTTGACAGCCGTGAATTAACGCATTTAATCGGAACAAATCTTACTTTACAAATCACACAGCCACAAGGCGAAAAATGGTATTACTTCAGGGCAAAATATAAATTCTGTTCGGTTATTGACAGTATTCTGATAGGCAACCGGTCAATTAAATATACAAGTCAAAATGCAGCCATTTGTGCAGGCAAAAAAATAAGCGTCAATTTAAATATACAAACAGCCTCTCAATATGGAGTTATCTGGTATGTAAATGATGATACTATTGAAACCAATAACATTTCACCCCTTGAAATAACACCAACTTCGTCACAAACGCTGTATTTCCAAATTGATAATTTATATGGTTGTGACATAAACGACAGTTTGCTAATTACAGTTAATGAAACGCCTCTTATTGAAGTCTCCGCAGACAAACAGCTTATTTATCGGGGAGAACAAGTTCAACTGTCTGCTACACAAGGACAAGGTTATTCCTATAACTGGACACCATCAGATTTAATATCCAATGCAAGCATTTACAATCCTGTTTCCTCTCCGATTCAAACAACTTTATACACCGTTATTGTTTCAGACAATAATCTATGCAGCGGTCAGGACACTGTAACTGTAAAGGTAATACAGTATGAATGTGTGACTTCATCAATATATATACCCAATGCTTTTTCTCCAAACGGAGATGGAATTAACGATATATTTAAAGTAAGATCTGCTGCTCTGAAAGCCTTGCACCTGGAAATTTACGACCGCTGGGGCAATAAAGTATTTGAAACTGACGACCTTACAAATGGCTGGAATGGTACATATAAGGGGCAACCTGCTCAGGCTGAAGCTTACGGATATTTCGTTACCGGCGAATGTCTCCAGGGCGAGAAAATTTCACTAAAGGGAAATGTAACTTTATGGAGATAATTAATTTCGGTTTTCTTATTTTTATCTTGCCAATTCTTTTTTAAACCTTCAATTTCTGTTATCTTCGTTTTCAAGGTTTTTTAATTAAGACTTATACTCTGTTTCATTAAGCCCTGAATTTATTGTTCAAAAGATGTAAACAATTAAAAATTGTAAAATCAATCTGTGTATGAAAAAGCTGGTATTAATTTTATTGTCTTCTTATTATCTCTCCTCTTTTGGGAAAACAAACATTGACAATAGTATTGATTACATTCAAAACAACGGCCAATGGGAATCACCTGTTTTATTTAAAGCTAATCTGTTTGGTGGCTGGGTGTTCTTAGAAAAAAACTCCCTAACTTATAAATTTATTGAGAATACACACACACATCCTGCAAAA
>JBIKPT010000236.1:0-3432 GCA_044357355.1 Chitinophagales bacterium | reverse complement strand
TTTCTACTACTTTCCCAAAATCAGCATTCTTGTCAGCATAATTTAAATCATCAACATTAATCACCAGCAAAGGACCTTCTTTGTAATTGTCAATCCAGTTATCATAGTATTGATTCAGTTGTTTTAAATAATCCAGACGAATATTATCTTCATATGCACGTCCTCTGCGTTCAATTTGTCCAACTAAGGTTCCGAGTGATGCTTTGAGATAAATCAGCAAATCCGGCGAATTTACTTTCTTGCTGATGGTTCTGAAAAAGCTGATGTAGTTTTCAAAGTCACGTGTACTCATTAAACCCATTTCATGTAAGTTGGGCGCAAAAATATGAGCGTCTTCATAGATAGTTCTGTCCTGAATTACAATCTGACTGCCTTCCTGAATTTCCACTAACTGGCGTAAACGACTGTTTAAAAAATAGATCTGTAAATTGAAAGACCATCTCGGCATATCCTGATAGAAATCGTTCAAATATGGATTGTTTTCTACATCTTCATACCTTGCTTCCCAATTATAATGTTTAGCTAATTTCTCTGTGAGCGTTGTTTTTCCGGAACCGATGTTTCCGGCAACAGCGATGTGTTTTAATTGTTTTTTTTGTTTTGCCACGAGATATGGTTATTTGAATGTTAAAAAGAGTAACTAAACTATACATTTTTTTTCAAGGAAAATGATAGCAAGCGTGTTTTTTTTTAAAAAGTGGATAAATAGTTTGACTGACCAAAACTGGTTGTAATGATTTTGCAGATTTTAATGCTATTTCCAGATGCTTTTCAGACCCATGATTTCCTGTACACCATCCAGAGTGCTTCTAGAACTGATACGTGCTTTTTCTGCACCATCTTTGGCGATTTTATTTATGTAGGCAGGATTGTTT
The DNA here is from genome assembly GCA_044357355.1 of Chitinophagales bacterium. Taxonomy (GTDB): domain Bacteria; phylum Bacteroidota; class Bacteroidia; order Chitinophagales; family JADIYW01; genus JADJSS01. The sequence goes on along the minus strand of JBIKPT010000236.1, from coordinate 2,557 downwards.
TCCAATTCGATAATCTTTTCTCTAAAAGGTTTTGTAAATGCTGCGATATCATCAGAAAGCTGTTTCTTCAAATCACCATACCTAATAGTACAGTTATTGTATGCTTCTTCAAAGAATTGAGTAGTTTCAGATGCAGATACTAAGTTCAGTAGTATAAACAAATTTTGAATTTCAATCGACTTTTCCTGATTTGGTTCAATAGGTCCTGTATCAGTTTTAGCTTTTTTTACTTTGTTCCAAATTTCAGTTTCCGTATCTCTTAAAAATATGGCATTGCCTTCACCTTCGCTTTTTCCCATCTTTCCGCTGCCGTCCAATCCTGGTACTTTTACCAATTTTCCGGTCATATCAAATGCTTGAGGCTCCGGAAAGAAATCGACACCAAACTGATGATTAAACCTTACCGCAAAGTTTCGGGTCATTTCTAAATGTTGCTCCTGATCTTTACCGACAGGAACTTTGTGTGCTCGGTGAATTAAAATATCCGATGCCATCAATACAGGATAGGTCAGCAATCCGGCATTGATATTCTCATGGTGTTTCTTGATTTTTTCTTTGAAGGAAGTACATTTCTCCAACTCACCTTTATAGGCAAGCATGTTTAAAAGTGCGTATAATTCTGAAATCTCAGGAATGTCACTTTGAACATATATGGTGCTTTTTTCCGGGTCTAAACCACAGGCAATATATTCCACTAAAGTGGCACGAATTGATTTTTTTAATAATTCCGGGTCAGGATGCGTTGTCAGCGCATGGAGATTAGCTATGAAAAAGTAAGCTTCATAATCTTCCTGCATTTGGATGAAATTCTTAATAGCTCCAAAATAGTTGCCTAAATGTAAATTTCCGGTGCTTCTTACACCACTTAAAACTCGTTCTTTCATAGGGCAAAAGTACTTTGTTTACTTGTTAATTGGAAATAATTGTTAATAAGTTAAAATTATGGTAAAAATACTTTGTGTTTATGATAAAAATGATTAATATTAAATTGCGTTTTACATGCATTTTTCCATGAAACCATTATATATATGAAAAAATATCTACATCTGTTTCTTCTCGTTTTTTTGAATGTGTTCGTTTGTTTGTTAACAGCAGCACAAACGAATCGTATTGCTGTTGATATTAAGAGCCAAAAATTAATAATTACACCTTCATCTGTCGTAAGTAACGACCAGAATATTCCGGAAAAAACAGCAACAGAAGTTTTAAAACCTACTCTAAATAAAACTGATTCGATTAAAACGACTGTAACGGTAACTTCATCTGTCAGTATGAAAAGTAAATTAGAATCGACAAAAGACAAATTTGAAGATGAAAGACAAATAATAAAAAATAAAGAAGAAATCGAAACAGCAGTTCAAAAGCAGGCTGCACCTTCCATTGATACGCCATTGTATCCGGATTTTAAAGTAGAGGCTGTAAAAGAAACACCATATGAGAGTGAGTTTATTTCTAAAGAAAAAACTTCCGAAAAGTTGGTTAAACTTGAACGAGTTGCTACTGATGTTCAACTTAAACGAGTTGCTACTGATGCGCCGGCTAAAATTTCCATTTCTCCATCAAAGAGAAAATATTTAGAAGGTGTTATGAAAGATCTTGAAAAGGAATTACAACAAAACCCGAATACAGAAAATATTGAAATGCAATTAAAGAAAAAAGAATTTGAAGATTTGAAAAAACTATTACAGCAATGAATAGATAATACCGGTGGACTATGAAAAAACTTTTACAATACTTTGTTTTAATATTGTCACTTTTTTCGGTTACAACTGCCAATGCGCAGTTAGGCAATAATTGCGCATTGGCAGTGAATGTCTGTAATAACCAATTAGCAGAGCAGTTAGACGATGGACCAGGCACACAGGAATGCCCTACAGGTGGTTGTGGTTGTATGTTGGCCGGTGAAAAAAATACCAGATGGTTTAGAATTGTTATTCAAACAGGCGGAACGCTGGAGTTTACAATTACACCTTATAATGGAAGTGCCGACTATGATTTTTCAGTTTGGAATCAGGGTGTTGGTGGCACTTGCCCAACAGGTGCCAGTTTAGGTTCTCCAACCAGATGTAATTATGCAGCACCTCAGTCACCAACCGGCATCAGAGGTACAGGAAACGGAAATTCAAACGGAGCAAGCGGCAATTTATTTTCAAACAATATGACCGTAACAGCCGGTCAGGTTATTTATATTTTGGTTGATAACTGGGATGGCACAAATGTCGGATTTCGGTTAGATTTTTTCGGCGGCGCACCGGGTTCAGGTACCGGGACAACTGCGATATTCAGTTGCTCCAGCGTAAATACTTGCACTACTTGCACAGATCCCGATTGCAATACCTACCGCTTTGATGCACCATCAGATTACTCTTTCGCAGAAACTGCAGCAAATGGAGCTTGTCATTCAAACTTTTCAGTCAATACAAAAGTAGCTACTACTTGTGGAACCTTTACTGTGCCTGCACCCTTTAATACAGTGGAATTTCCATTAGACATTGGAATAGAAATTACTTCTAATGCAGGAAATAATACAAGTTGTTTAAATACCGCAACCTCAAAT
>JBIKPT010000235.1:0-3457 GCA_044357355.1 Chitinophagales bacterium | reverse complement strand
AAAATGTTATTTAGATAGTTTAAGCTCCTGCAATTGCTGAATAATTTTATCCAGCTTTTCCGTTTCTATCAGGTTGAGTTGTTTTTGCAAAGCTTCAATCTCCAGTTTGGAATCCAGATTTGTCTGATAGTCTGCCTGTGCCTGTGCTCTGTCTCTGTCGCTCTGACGGTTTTGCGCCATCATAATGATGGGTGCGGCATAGGCAGCCTGTGTCGAAAATAACAAATTGAGCAAGATAAACGGATAGGCGTCCCAATGCTGTACAAAACCAACAATATTTAAACTCATCCAAATTAGAACAATGATAGTCTGTATAATGATGAACCGCCACGAACCCATACCGCTGGCAACCGAATCAGCTAGCCGCTGTCCTACGGTGGAAATTTCTATATGCTCTTCGTGCCAGTTTTTTGATTTCTTTGCCATCTTATTTTTATTTGAAATTTTGATAAACTATACTACTCATACATTTTTATTATTCTTCAACATCAGACTTTAGTAACTTAAATTGTTGGTGTTACTTTTTATCTTTTAACATAAAAAATTAAAAAAATAGTTTATTTGCTACCAATCTATTGAATGAGTTTTGCAAAATCTGTATCACTTACGGTTAATAAACCCACCTTTCTTATCCGTTTGGTCAGTTCGCGCCAATTGGCATCTTTAGCATATATTTTTTTCAAGAGACTAATTGCTTTATCTGTTTCCTTATTATTTGCCAGGGTAATGGCTGTCCAATATTTCATTTCAAGATTTTGAGGAAATAGTTTCATAGCGGCATTGTATGCTGTCATGGCGCCGTTCATGTCTTTATTTTCCATGAGCAAGTCTCCTTCGTTCATGTATTCGTACGCACGAAAAACTTTCAGTAATCTTTCTAATTCCAGTATGGGACTGACATGGTCATCTACTCGTAAATCAATATACCTGTCTTCCCAGATTTTACCGGTGCTGCGTTGTTTTACAACCAGCAATGCAGCAGATTGTTTGCCTCTGATATCACCACCTGCCAGTTGCGCTGCTTTTAATACCTCTACTATACGTTCCGGCAATCGCTTTCCTGCATTCAAATTCCACGCTTTTTCCATGTCTGCAGTTACTTTGTCATTCAACATCATATTGGCTTGTACGGAAAAATTTTGTCCGTTCTTATGATCAGCAAATTGTATGCAATTTTTTCCGGTATGCGTGGCAACATTACCGAAGGTATCAATAATTGCTACTTGCCGCACTTCTCTGCCACTGTCATCGCTCAATAAACTATCCAATACTTTTTGCGGTGTAAAGCCAAGTTTCAATAACGCCAGGCCACGCTGACCGAAAGATACATTTACAAATGATTGCGTGGCAACAGCACCCACGCCTGCTTCTGCCCAACTCACAACGGTGCCGACACTAAACCAATGCGATTGCACACCAATTGCTATTTCTCCTGTTTTTTCATCGCGTGCAACAATAGAATAAGTATGAGCCAATGGTTCATTTTGTTTCATCATCTGTGCATTGCCAATTATAGAAATGATTGAAAACACAATGGTTGCTATTATTTTATCCATCTATTTTCTTTTAAAGATACAAAAAGTACATCTTGGTTGCTGAAAAACGTATCCTGCTGTTGATATTATTGCGTAATTTTTCCACGCAATCCTAATTCTATCAATTCCATTTTTTGCGGCTTGCCGTTGTCTATCTCAAATCGGATAATGGTGCGCATTTTATGAAAGCCATGAATACCGGCAGCACCTGAGTTGATGTGTAGTAAATTGTAGTTTGTATCTTTTATCACTTTTACAATATGTGAATGACCACACACTAAAATAGCCGATTTTTGTTCCTGTATAATTTTAACCACTCTTGAATTGTATTTGCCCACGGCACCTGCAATATGTGTGATAAAAATCTTGCAGCCTTCCACATCGATGAATTGGTTTTCCGGAAATTCTGCACGCAACTCATGTCCGTCTATATTTCCATGCACAGCATACAATGGTTTAAACGCTTTGAGTTTGTCTGTGACTTCTTGTGTTCCAATATCACCTGCGTGCCAGATCATATCTACGTCTTTGAAATAGTCGAAAACTTTCTCGTCTAAATAATTATGTGTGTCTGATATAATGCCGATGCGTGTCATTTAATCTTTTATAATTTTTGCATACAAAAAAGTAGCCAGTAAACTTAACAAAGCTACTATTAACCACAACACTTTGAAACCTGCATATTGTGCTATGACGGAACCTAAAAATGGGCCGACTGTTTGTGAAAAAGCCCAGACCATGGTCCAGATGGCAGCATATTGTCCGCGGTTGGTATCATCTGTTCTGCTCATCCAGAAATTTACTAATACAGAAAACGCCAGCATTTCGCTGATGGTGATTAACGTCATCATAATAAATGCGACTGAGTAAGGCATCTTATAAAACACCATCAATAAATAAGCTAATACATGAAACGCAACACCAATGGTGACGGCTCGTCTTTTAGTCCAGTTTTTTTCTATCCAGAAAATAAGTGCCATCTCTATCATTACAATCAGCAAGCCATTCCACGAAGACAAATAGCCGATATAATTCTCTTCAAAATGCAATTCTTTTTTAAAATAGACCGGCAAATTGGTAAACAATTGCACAAAGCAGCTTAAAAATAGTACAGATATTAAAATGAATTGCACAAAAACTTTATCAGAAAGCACAGATGCTTTTTGTGTGGCATTTTCTTTTTTTGCAAGGTGTGCTGTGGTATATTTATCCGGCAGCAAATACCACAATAAAATTGCTGCGAGAATATTGGTAATGCCATCTACCCAGAACAACAACTGATAGGAATGATGTGCTACAAAGCCGCCAAGACCGGCACCGACAGCCCAACCGAGATTAAACGACAAACGCATCAGCGTAAAAGAGCGCATTCTGTTTTCATCTGTACTGAATTTGCCCATTGCTGCGGAATTTGCCGGACGAAAGGCCTCATTCACCATTGCCAGTAAAAATGTGGCGACACAAATAGCATAATAATTTTGGAGTTGCCCTAAGATGATAAATCCGATTCCTCCAAAAAACAAGCTGAATAATTGTATTTTGTAAAAACCAATCTTGTCGGTGAATTTGCCTCCGAAATAACTGCCGATAAACGCGCCGATTCCCCATAAACTCATCACGATACCGGCCTTACTGATGGAACAACCTAATTCTGATGTCAGGTATAACATCATAAATGGAATGACCATGGTGCCGCATCTGTTAATCAGGTTGACAAATGCCAGCAACCAGACTTCTCTGGACAATCCTTTATAAGAATTAATGTAATATTTTGCTGCGCCTGCTAACATGCAAGTGCAAAAATAGCCAATCGTAGCTAAAGAAATTATTGAATTATTTTATCTGTTCATCAATGAATCTGATCAATGAGGAAATCTGCTTCGGCTCAAACCAGTTATAATCCGCATGTTTATTAAAAAATG